>USTH01000001.1 GCA_900557555.1 uncultured Prevotellaceae bacterium
AAACAAAAGGCAATAAGAAGTAACAAAAAAGATGTCATTTACGACCTAATGACCGATTTGGGTTCAAGCCAAAACCGAACGCAACATCATGAAGCGGACGGCGGCAAGGGACATTAACAAATAAGGAAAGGCTTGCAGCGTGACCGCTGCTTTGTGTCAATACTCGTCGTTGGCGTAAAGTACGCCGAAGTTATGCTGTTTCCAGTCAAGTATTTCTTCGTCCTTGAAAAAACGTTTAATTTCCACAATGGCAGTGCGAGGGCCATCGCTGGCATGCACGATGTTCTCCTGGAAACTCATGGAGTAACGGCCGCGTATGGTACTGGGGAAAGCATTGCGCCCATTTGTTGCACCCGTAAGAATGCGTACTACGTTGATGGCGTCAACCCCCTCAAGTACCATTGCCACAACCGGGCCAGCCATCATGCTGTCCTTCACACGCTGAAAGAACGGCTTGTCGGCCAGATGGGCATAGTGTTCGGAGAGTATGTCATCATCAAGCTGCATCATCTTCATTGCCGCTATGCGCAGGCCTTTCTTCTCGAAGATTGAGATTATCTCGCCAATCAAGGCGCGCTGAACCGTGCATGGCTTCAGCAAAACAAGTGTTTTTTCAAGTGCCATATTAGATTTGTGTAGTTATAGTGAATAGTCTGAAAACATTCTGCCGTCTGGAGACAGGGTGCGAATTTAAGGAATTCTATTCACTTTGCAAAGAATATTCACTTTTAATTTGACGCACGAAGTCATTTTGCCGGCCCAGCAGTCTGCACCACGCATCACCGGCATGCATAGCGCAGAAAACACCGCCGGTAGCGAAAGGAGTGCAAGCCTGCAACATACGCTCACCACAACACCAAGCCGTCCAACGCAACAGAAACCGATGTCAGGCAACCGAAAAACTGACAAACACAATCGTCAACCGCACATGCAATTATACAAACCTCACACCACAACCCTACAATGTCCGCACTAAAGGCAAGATTATGCTGCTCTTAGACAAGGAATACAGAAAAAAATTTTAATTTTGCGTGCGTAAAAAGAATACACTTGCCAAAGCAGCAGAATTATTCATATAACACACAAATAACCGAGTTATGAACTTTACCCTTTTTGCAACCGTCCTACTTACAGGCATTCTGTTTGTTGCGCTTGTGGTGACATTAGCAAACCTCTTTGCACCACGCTCATTCAACAAGCAGAAGATGGAGGCATACGAATGCGGTATTCCGACTCGTGGAAGCTCTTGGGCTCAATTCCACGTGGGGTACTATCTGTTTGCCATCTTGTTTCTGATGTTTGACGTAGAGACGATGTTCCTCTTCCCGTGGGCCACAATAGCAGGGGAGCTTGGGACTGGCGGACTTCTGGCTGTATTGTTCTTCCTCATCATCTTAGTTCTGGGCCTCGCTTACGCCTGGAGGAAAGGAGCACTGACATGGAAGTAAAGAAAAGAGCCAAAATCAAATCAATCCCTTACGAAGATTTTAAAGACAACGAAACCTACGAGAAGCTCGTTGCCGAACTCAACGTCAACGGCACAAATGTAGTTGTCACCACACTGGACAACCTGATAGACTGGGGGCGTAGCAACTCGCTCTGGCCTCTGACTTTCGCAACCAGCTGTTGCGGCATAGAGTTTATGGCCGTATGCGCCGCACGCTACGACATAGCTCGCTTCGGCTTTGAAGTGACGCGCAACAGTCCCCGTCAAGCCGACGTGATTCTTGTCAGCGGCACCATAACCACCAAGATGGCCCCGGTGCTCAAACGTCTCTATGACCAGATGGCAGACCCCAAATATGTGGTGGCCATCGGAGGATGCTCCATAAGCGGAGGACCGTTCACCAAGTCATACCACGTACTCAAGGGCGTAGACAAGATTATCCCAGTGGATGTATATGTGCCAGGCTGCCCACCACGCCCAGAGTCATTCCTCTATGGCATGATGCAACTGCAGCGCAAAGTGAAGGTGGAGCAGTTCTTCGGCACCACCAACCGCAAGCAAAAACAACCAAAAGAAGACTAAGCCCCAAACTAACGACATTATGACCTTAGATAACATCAAAACACTGGAGCCGGCAACGCTGCGCACAGAAATGAAAGCCCTCAAACAGGCTGGCTACGACTATCTGGCGAATCTCGTAGGCATGGACTGGGGCGAAGAGGGAGGCCTTGGTGTGGTTTATGAACTCGAGAACACCGTCACCCACGCCACCACATGGCTCAAAACCTCTACGACCGACAGGGAGAATCCCATTCTGCCTACCGTTAGTGACATGTGGGACATAGCAAACATATACGAACGCGAAGTCTATGACTTCTACGGAATCAAGTTTGCAGGACACCCCGACATGCGTCGCATCTTCCTTAGGGAAGACTGGGTGGGTTTCCCGATGAGAAAGGACGACAATCCTGAAGAGGAAAACCCTTTCAACATGACCAACGAGCCACTGGCCGACACCACCACGCAATATGACCTCCAGCCTGACGGCACAATAACAACGAAGAAAAACACCATATTCAACGAAGACGACTATGTGGTCAACATCGGCCCACAGCACCCAAGCACCCACGGAGTTCTCCACTTCAGAGTCGCCCTCGACGGTGAGACCATCAAGAAAATTGATCCGATATTGGGTTACATACACCGCGGAGTGGAGAAGCTCAACGAATCATACACCTATCCACAAACACTTGCGCTGACCGACCGTCTCGACTATCTGGGGGCCATGCAGAGCCGACATGCACTGTGCATGTGTATAGAGAAAGCCATGGGCATTGAAGTGAGCGACCGTGTGCAAGTGGTACGAACCATACTCGATGAGCTTCAGCGTATCGACTCACACATTCTCTTCTTCAGCTGTCTATGCCAAGATATGGGGGCCACCACGGCATTCCTGTACGGATTCCGTGACCGCGAGAAGATTCTCGACATCTTCGAGGAGACTTGTGGCGGACGACTCATCATAAACTACAATACCATAGGTGGCTTGATGGCTGACATCCACCCTAATTTCCAGAAGCGGGTCAAGGAATTCATTCCATATATGCGCAAAAACATCAAGGAATATCACAAGATTTTCACAGGCAACGTGATATTCCAAAACCGTTCAAAAGGAGTCGGCATACTGACCAAGGACCAATGCATCAGCTTTGGCTGTACCGGAGGCACTGGCCGTGCCTCGGGCTGGGCAAACGATGTGCGCAAGAACCATCCCTACGCTGCCTATGACAAAGTGGAGTTCAACCAAGTGCTCCGTACCGAAGGCGACAGTTTCGCACGCTATATGATAAGACTCGACGAAATTCTTGAGAGCCTCAACATCATAGAGCAACTCGTTGATAACATTCCCGAAGGCAACTACAAGGAGAAGACCAAGCCCATCATCAAGGTTCCCGAAGGGACATACTACCAAGCAGTTGAGTCAAGCCGCGGAGAATTCGGTGTGTTCCTTGAGAGCAAAGGTGACAAGACTCCCTACCGTCTGCACTACCGTTCAACCGGTCTGCCACTCGTGGCCGCCATGGACACTGTGTGCCGCAACTTCAAGATTGCCGACCTTGTAACCATTGGCGGAACGCTTGACTACATCGTACCCGATATTGACCGGTAACAAACCATTCTTATATCCTTAAAGATAATTAAAACACCACTAAAGAAATGTTCTTTAATTTCAACACCGTAACACAATGGATTGACAACCTGCTCGGCTCTGTCATGCCTGGCTGGGCGGCCACACTGGTTGAGTGTGTGCTGGTGGCTCTTGCCGTCATAACGCTGTATGCAGTGTTTGCCATTATCCTTATTTATATGGAGCGCAAGATCTGTGCGTTTTTCCAGTGCCGCCTCGGCCCTATGCGTGTAGGAAAATGGGGAAGCATACAGGTCGTATCTGATGTGCTCAAGATGCTCACCAAAGAAATCATCGACCTCAAGAACGTAGACCGTCTGCTTCACAAGATGGCTCCATTTCTTGTGATTATAGCTTCAATGCTCACATTCTCCTGCCTGCCCTGGAACAAGGAAGCCGGAATTATAGATTTCAATGTCGGAATTGTTTTCTTCCTCGCTTCTGGCAGTATCGGAGTAGTCGGCATTCTGCTTGCCGGCTGGAGCAGTAACAACAAATACGCTCTGATTGGAGCCATGCGAAGCGGAGCACAGATTATCAGCTACGAAGTGTCCATCGGACTTACCATGCTCTCCATGATTGTGCTGACTGGCACGATGTCGTTCAGCGAGATATGCCAGCAGCAGTCAGACTTCGGATGGAACATCGTGCGCGGTCACATTCCTGCAGTCTTAGCTTTCATCGTCTATCTTATAGCAGGCAACGCTGAGTGCAACCGTGGCCCGTTTGACATGCCAGAAGCAGAAAGCGAGTTGACGGCTGGTTACCATGTAGAATATTCAGGCATGGACTTCGGCTTCTACTATCTCGCAGAATACCTTAACCTGTTTATCTGTGCCGGTATGGCCAGCACCATTTTCCTTGGCGGCTGGGCGCCCCTCCACATCTACGGTCTCGAATCGTTTAACTACGCGATGGACTGCATTCCAGGATTTGTATGGATGATTGGCAAGACCTTCTTTGTGGTATTCCTGCTGATGTGGATACGCTGGACTTTCCCTCGTCTGAGAATAGACCAGTTGCTTTCGCTGGAGTGGAAATATCTGATGCCTGCCAGTCTTGTCATCCTCGTGATGATGGCTCTGTGCGTCTCATTCGGTTTAACCCTGTAAAAACAAGACAATGTCAACAAACAACTATTTCTCAGGCCTGATGTTCGGCATCAAGTCACTGGCAACTGGCCTGGGAGTGACTATGAAGGAATTTTTCACTCCCAAGATAACAGAGCAATATCCCGAAAACCGAAAAGAACTGAAAATGTTTGACCGTTTCCGCGGTCGCCTCGTTATGCTCCACAACGAGAACAACGAGCACACCTGCGTTGGTTGCGGACTATGCCAGACTGCTTGCCCCAACGGAAGCATCACAGTCACAAGCGAAACATACGAGACAGAAGACGGCAAGAAGAAGCGCCGCCTCGTCAAGTACGAATACGACCTCGGCTGCTGCATGTTTTGTGAACTCTGCGTCACGGTATGTCCGAGCAAGGCCATAGCATTTTCTACGGAGTTTGAGAACGCCGTGTTTGACCGTTCCAAGCTTATAACACAACTAAACCATCCCGGCAGCAAAGCGGCAGAAAAGAAACCTGCGGTAAAACCTGCTCCTAAGGCCGCTGCCACTACCGAACCCACGGCTATTGCCGCCGACAACACAACAAACGAAAAAACTGCAGCCGTATGATTACAGAAACAATAGTATTTATTATTCTGGCAGCGATAATTGCGATATTCTCAATTCTCTCTGTCACAACCAAACGCATTATCCGTGCGGCCACCTACCTGCTTTTCGTGCTCTTTGGCACGGCTGGCCTTTACTTTCTCCTTGGCTACACATTCCTTGGCGCCGTGCAGATAATGGTTTATGCAGGCGGTGTCGTTGTACTCTATGTCTTTGCGATTATGCTCACCGGCAAGACTGCCACCACCACCCAGAAACAGCTGTGCATTAGGAAACGCTGTGCGGCTCTCATCGCCACTCTTATTGGCACAGGACTGCTGATGTTTACCTTTGCTTCACGCCAGTTTAAGAGTATTGCACTCGACAACACCGTGACCAACGAGTCGGCCGCCCCCATAAAAGAGCTGGGTCAGAGGCTGCTTTCTTCTGGTCAAGACGGCTACCTCCTGCCGTTTGAAGCCGTCAGTGTGCTGCTTCTTGCATGTATCATCGGCGGTCTGATAATCGCCCGCAAACGTTAATCACCCAAAGAAACTGAAACACTATGAATATCACCATTGATTATTTCCTAATTCTTTCCGCCATAATGCTTGGCGCAGGTATGTACGGTTTCTTTACCCGCCGCAACACCTTGGCTATTCTGATATCTATTGAACTTATACTCAATGCCGCCGACCTCAACTTTGCCGCCTTCAACCGTCTGTGTGATGCGGCTGGGGTAGAAGGCTATATCTTCACATTGTTTTCAATAGCTATCTCTGCGGCAGAGACCGCTATCGCCATTGCGGTGATGATCAACGTCTACCGCATGCTCAAGAGCAACCTTGTTGACGAACTTGACAATCTGAAATGGTAATAACACTTCAAAATCAGACACAATGTTTTCATACACACTCCTAATTATACTGCTTCCGCTGCTGA
This sequence comes from uncultured Prevotellaceae bacterium, assembly GCA_900557555.1. GTDB lineage: Bacteria > Bacteroidota > Bacteroidia > Bacteroidales > Bacteroidaceae > UBA6382. The sequence goes on from USTH01000001.1 coordinate 6,237, forward strand.
GTTTCTTCATTCTCGGCATTGCGGGCAAGTGGCTCAGCCACAAGACGGCAGGTTGGATTGGCACTCTGTCACTGGCCGCAGTGACCGTGCTGTCATACTACACCGCCTACGATTATTTCCTTGTCATTGGGCGCGATGCTGTCACTCATGCATTTGAGCGTCAGATGCCGTTCAACTTCACATGGTTGCCATTCTTTGACCAGGATTTGCATTTCGACATGGGCATTCTGTTAGACCCCATCTCGGTCATGATGCTCATCGTCATCTCAACCGTGAGTTTCATGGTTCACATCTACTCGTTTGGCTATATGAAAGGCGAGAAAGGCTTTCAACGCTACTATGCGTTTCTCTCGCTGTTCACCATGTCCATGCTCGGTCTGGTCGTTGCCACTAACATTTTCCAGATGTATCTCTTCTGGGAGCTTGTAGGTGTCAGCTCATATCTGCTCATCGGCTTCTACTACACATCGCCAGCCGCCATTGCGGCAAGCAAAAAGGCGTTTATCGTCACACGCTTTGCAGACCTCTTCTTCCTTATCGGAATCTTGATTTACGGCTACTACACCGGTTCGTTCAGCTTCGCATTCGACACGGAGTCTGGCCTACAGAGCTATGCGCAGGCAGGTTTCATTTTGCCTCTTGCTCTTACGCTGATGTTTATAGGCGGTGCAGGAAAGAGCGCCATGTTCCCACTCCACATCTGGTTGCCTGATGCCATGGAGGGTCCAACCCCTGTAAGTGCACTTATCCATGCCGCCACCATGGTTGTGGCAGGTGTGTTTCAGGTAGCCCGCCTGTTTCCGTTGTGGGTCACCTATGCTCAAGACTGGATGCCTATCATCATCTGGGTTGGTGTCTTTACCGCTTTTTATGCAGCAGCGGTGGCGTGTGCCCAAAGCGACATCAAACGTGTGCTGGCCTTTTCCACCATTTCTCAGATTGCCTTTATGATGGTTGCGCTCGGTGTGTGCACCGAACTGCAGACTGGCCACGAACATCCGGGAAGCGTGGGTTATATGGCCTCGATGTTCCACCTCTTCACCCATGCCATGTTCAAGGCCTGCCTGTTCCTTGGAGCCGGTTGCATTATACACGCTGTCCACAGCAATGAGATGTCTGCCATGGGCGGTCTGCGCAAATACCTGCCACTGACCCATGTAACATTCCTCATATCCTGCCTTGCCATCAGCGGCATTCCGTTTTTCTCCGGCTTCAGCAGTAAGGACGAAATCATCACCGCTTGCATGGCATACAACCCGTTGGTCGGCTGGATTATGACGGGCATCGCCGCAATGACAGCATTCTATATGTTCCGCTTGTACTACGGCATTTTCTGGGGCACAGAGAACAAGGAACTCCACACAGCCCACCACCCTCACGAAACAGCAATAATGACTACGCCTCTTGTAGTGCTCAGCGTCATAACCGTTGGAGTGGGCATTTACACCACACTTGCCGGTTTCGGACTGTTTGAAGGATACAGTTTCGGTTCGCTCATCAGCGCCGATGGTCAGGATTACCGCATTCACTTTGACCTCACCGTGGCAAGCTGCTCCACCATCATCGCTATCATATCCATCTGTCTGGCTACCTATATTTTCAAGGGCGAGACCCAACCGATAGCCGTAAAGATGAAGTCGGCTTTCCCACGCCTGCACCGCTGGGCCTACAAACGTTTCTACATGGACGAAGTCTACCAGTTTGTTACCCACCGCATCATCTTCGCACATATCAGCAAACCTATCGCATGGTTTGACCGTCATGTGGTTGATGGGTTCTTTAATTTCCTGGCATGGGGTCTCCACGCCTCCTCTAACGGCATTAAGGGTCTTCAGAGCGGACGTGTGCAGCAATATGCCATGGTTTACCTCATCGGCACAATTCTGCTTATTGCATTATTACTAATCTTCTAAAACTATCAACGATATGAATTTCCTATCATTATTTGTTCTTGTCCCAATGGTCATGCTTCTTGGCCTATGGCTGGCAAAAGGTGTGAAAGCCGTACGCGGCGTGATGGTCGTTGGTAGCGCGGCGTTGCTTGCCTTGGCTATTTATCTGACAATAGACTTTCTCGGACAGCGTGCCGCAGGCAACGATGCTGAAATGCTTTATCAGGCATCATTCACATGGTTTGAGCCTCTAAAAATTTCTTACCGCACGGGTGTTGACGGCATCTCGGTGGCAATGCTCCTTTTGAGTGCCATTATTGTGTTTACCGGTACGTTTGCAAGTTGGCGTCTCAACCCCAACCTCAAAGACTATTTCTTGTGGTTCACCCTTCTGTCAATGGGTGTGTTCGGCTTCTTCATAAGCATTGACATGTTCATGATGTTCATGTTCTACGAGATTGCCTTGATTCCTATGTATCTGCTCATCGGCGTGTGGGGTAGCGGCCAGAAGGAATATGCCGCCATGAAGTTGACTCTGATGCTGATGGGTGGCTCGGCCTTCCTGATGGTCGGCATCTTTGGCATCTTTTATGGTGCTGGCGGTGAAACCATGAACATTCTTGACATAGCTAATCACACCAACGGTGCCCACCCTATCGAGTTTGCGCAGCAATGCATTTGGTTCCCCCTGACATTCATCGGGTTCGGAGTGCTCGGAGCATTGTTTCCTTTCCACACATGGAGTCCCGACGGCCACGCCTCAGCGCCCACGGCAGTGTCAATGCTCCATGCTGGTGTGCTGATGAAGCTGGGAGGCTACGGATGCTTCCGTATCGCCATATTCCTCATGCCGGAGGCCGCCAACGAGCTAAACTGGATATTCCTTATCCTTACTGGTATATCTGTGGTATACGGTGCGATGAGCGCATGTGTACAGACCGACCTCAAGTATATCAACGCCTACTCTTCAGTTAGCCACTGTGGTTTGGTATTGTTCGGCATATTGATGCTCACCACGACATCTACTGTCGGTGCTGTTCTGCAGATGCTCTCCCACGGTTTGATGACGGCTCTCTTCTTTGCCCTCATCGGCATGATTTACGGCCGCACCCATACGCGTAATGTCAACGAGATGAAAGGACTGATGCAAATCATGCCGTTCCTCAGCGTATGCTTTGTCATTGCCGGTCTTGCCAACCTCGGCCTGCCAGGCTTGAGTGGCTTTGTGGCAGAGATGACAATCTTTGTGGGGTCGTTCCAGAATGCCGACACCTTCCATCGTGTGTTGACCATCGTGGCAACCTGCTCTATTGTTGTGGCAGCAGTCTACATTCTCCGAATGGTGGGTCGTATGCTCTATGGTGTTTGCACCGATGAGCACCACAAGCAACTCACCGATGCCACATGGGAGGAACGCCTCGCTGTGATTTGCCTCATATTTGCCATTGCAGGACTTGGTCTTGCACCGGCATGGATGAGCAACCTCATCGACAGCAGTGTGGCTCCAATCATAGAGACCGTCAAGAATGCCGGCCCGTTGGTATCGTCATGCAACCCTTTCATGTAATTCACTAACACACCAAAATCATTCTAAAATGGACTATTCACAATTTCTCAATATGGGTCAGGAGTTATCGCTACTTGCAGTGATAATAATATTGTTTGTCGCTGACCTCTTTATGTGTACCGACCGTAAGGATGGCAAGGGTGTGCTCAATACACCACTGCCAGTCATCTTGATGGTTATCCACACAATCGTAGGTATCTTCCCTTTGCTCACGGTCTGCCCTGGTGACTGCGGATTCGAGACGTGCGCTTTTGGCGGCATGTACGTAGCAAATGCAATGACCACCATTGTCAAGACCATTATCAACATTGGAACCATCATAGTGTTCCTAACTGCCCACGAATGGCTTAAGTTGCCGGAGTTGGCCAACAAGCAAGGCGAATACTACCTGCTGACACTCTCTACCCTGCTGGGCATGTATTTCATGGTCAGCGCAGGTCATTTTCTTATGTTCTTCATCGGCCTTGAGCTGGCCTCCGTGCCAATGACAGCTCTCATAGCCTACTCCAAGAGGTCGCAGGAGAGCGCCGAGGCTTCTGGCAAGTATATTCTGACAGCACTGTTTTCATCAGGCCTGATGCTTTACGGCATCTCGCTAATCTATGGCACTGCGGGTACGCTTTATTTCAATCAAGCCGCAGCAAGCATCTGCATGTCCGACCCTGTCCAGATTGCCGCCCTCGTTCTGTTCATCGGAGGTATAGGCTTCAAGATTTCGCTCGTGCCTTTCCATCTATGGACAGCCGACGCATATCAGGGAGCCCCCACACCCGTTACATCCTATCTCAGTGTCATCTCAAAGGGTGCGGCAGCATTTGTACTCTTCACCGTACTCTACAAGGTGTTTGCCCCTGTCATTGACCATGCCAACCTTATCTTCTTCTGGATTATCATTTTCTCCATAACCATCGCCAACATCTTCGCTATCCGTCAGAACAACCTCAAGCGCTTTATGGCATTCTCTGCCATCAGTCAGGCAGGTTATCTGGTACTTGGTGTAATGGGAGCCACACCTCAGGGCATGACAGCCATCGTATACTACCTGCTGGTGTACATGGTGGCAAACCTTGGCGTGTTTCTCATCATCAGCATCACCGAGCAACGTAGTGGCAAGATTAACATCTCCGATTACAACGGGTACTACAAGACCAACCCCAAATTGGCTTTCCTTATGACCCTTGCCCTGTTCAGCCTTGCAGGCATTCCACCGTTTGCGGGCTTCTTCAGCAAGTTCTTCATGTTCATGGCGGCCTTCAAGGCAGGTTTTGCGCTTCTCGTGTTCATCGCATTAGTCAACACGGTGATATCTCTCTACTACTACCTTCTCATTGTGAAGGCAATGTACATCAATCCCAACGAGAGCCCAATTGCCACTTTCAAGAGCGACGGATATACCAAGGCCGGACTCTTTATCTGCACCGCAGGTGTTGTGTTGATTGGTATCATCAGCTGGTTCTACACCTATATTGGCCAATTCTGCTACGGCATCTAACTGCCCGATAGCATAATACATACTAAAAAATGCGCTTTAAAGTCCGTGATGACTTTAAAGCGCATTTTAATTATCAGTCATTAGGTCACGAATGACCGTTTTGGGTTAAATATTGTTAACGCATTATTTTTATTGTTGTCAAACCACAAAATCAATTCAGAAATATTTTAATTTTGTCAAGAGAATGTTTTTAGATATTATCAACCAAAACATTAGTCTTATGAAACGATTACTACCAATTATTTCGATTGTCACAGGCCTACTTTTTGTCTCGTGTTCCAAATCCCTTACAGACATAGGCTACAAGCCGGCATCCATAGGAACAATCAATGCCACTAAGGCTTCTGTTTTTTACACTGACCACTCTGGCTCATATTACACCACAAGCATGGCAGCAACCTACACTGGTCCTACATACCAATACTATAACAACCCATATACGCAAAACACCAACATGGGAGACATCAACATGGACTTATTGGAAAAGACTGCAATGAAGGACTGTATTTCTTTTATTGATAAATTCTACAGCAGACTGTTGTCACAGAAATTCAACGCCAAGCAATTCTCAAAGAAATACAAGCCCTCGTGCATCAACCAAATTAATAACATCGTAGACTCTTTGGCCTTGAGCGGCGACAAAATGGGGGGATGGCAGGTGTTTACCAACAAAGGCTTTGAGCCAGGAATGAAATACAACATTGCATACGACAAAGAAGCATGGTTCATAGTCAGCCGCAGAGACAACCCTGATATACACATCTCTGTGCAGATGATTGTGAGCGACCTCAACAAAAAGCCCCTCATCACAGGAATCAGATACTAAACAGTGGGAGGGCAAATATAAACCCAAATCGGTCATTAGGTCGTATTTGATATGTTTTCATAACTTCTTGTTGCCTTTTGTTTTTTATAAGGCATCTGGCGCCTGTTTTTTGCTCGAAATAGCCCGCTATTACTCACAAAAACAGCAAGCGACATCTGCTCTCCTAAAAATTCAAAATACAATAAGTCCTAACGACCAAATTGGGATAAACGACTAACACTATTTTGTCAGACTACTTAGATGGTCAATGTTGTTGAGGAAATGTGCAGTTTGGCACGAACCACCCACATGCAGTTTTATCATTCCTCTAAAAATCTTTGGGGACAATAGTCCACGTTGCGAATGGGATTTTTTATTCCCATTATAGCCGGACATACCCACGACCCATAGAGCACCACCTTGAGCTTGAGGCTCTTGCCACCTGACTTCGGGGCGGTCACCTGATACCAATCCTTTCCCAGATAGGTCACATCATAGCCACCTTGGGCGAACTCACGGTAAGAACAGGGCAAAAACATGTCTGCCCTATTGTCTTTCTTGGCAATCTGGCTGTCTGCCATAGCCACCAAGCGTTGAGGCAAGGAGTAGAAATAGCTCTTGCGAAGCTTCTTGAGATTATTATCCGAAGACAGCAGATTATTATAGAACTGACGTACGAATGCCATCCTACGCTCGTTAACCTTGGTAGCGAAGCGGTCGAAGTCTGCCTCGGTCACTAGTAACCGTCTCCCGGTTTCTTTGTAAATTATCGGACAAAGATATTCTAAAAACATATAATCTTTGTCATTTGTCGAGAACCCCCACATCTTGCTACCAACATTTGCTTTGTAGCTTGTGTCAATAACGTCTACGTTCATTTTTTGGTTTTTAACTCCCACAATAACAGGATTTAGGTATTTTCCGGTATACATTATTTTTACAGAAACAGTGTCGTTACCTTTTGGCAAGAAGATGTCATACCACCCATTGCCTTAGTATTCCACTTTATATAGTGTTGGATCCTTATCTATACCTTCGGTTGGCTTAAATATCTGCCAGCCAGCTAAATCAGAAAAGATGTTTTTGCATTTAACAGCCTTTACTTTGTCTTGTATGACATGCGAGACCATTGGCAAGTATGCCTTGGAGAACACATCATACACAAAATCGCTCCTGCTCATCATTGCTACCATCTTGCATATATCTTTTCTTGTAACTTCCTGCATACTCTCTTTAAATTTTTCCATATCGCATTCCGAGACATAGCCTTCGGGACAAAATACTGCATAACTATAGTCTCTCAACAAATAGTGCGTGTGTGTAGTAGCATGTTGAACAGGAAAACGAAGAGGGGTATTACCGTTATAACTACTTTGGGTTGCAGTACCTTCAAAACTACCTTGGCTAAAAACAATCGTACCCTCAAAATTAGGAGGTCTGGTACCAAAAGCAACTTGATCCGGTGTTATGTCTGCTGTCGTTGCTTTATGTGCATAGCTATAATCTATTTTGGGGTCATCAATTTGTATCGTATTAGTATACCCCAAATAACGAAGCTTCCAGTCAGAACACGAAGCAACAATAGACAAGCAAATCAACATTACATATTTCAAGAAATATTGCATGACACAAGTCTTATTTCTGGTTTCTCATTATAACAACTAACAAAAAATGTCATCACTATATTTATAACAATATTCTCTTTCTTGATTGTTGAAATTTTTTTTCTCCCTCACTATCATATCGTGTTATGGTTACTTTGAGCTCTTGAGATAAAGAATCCATTGAGCAATCGAAATCCATCAGGCCGGAAGAGGATTCTAAAGTAAAATCCTTTGAACCACCAACTATGCCATAGAGACTAAATGGCTCATAATACGTTCCACTTCTTTTTGTTCCAGAAGGTATTCCTGCACAAGATAACTGAACTCTATCAACTCCTATTTCGGCTTTAGTAACAATAGTGACATCCATATCCTCCACCTTTTCATACGTAAGTTTAGCACTCCATATAAACGAGCAATCTACATCCCAACTACCCCCATAGGAAGATTGAATCGTGCCATGTCCGCCACCCGATTCACCATAACTTACATTACCTCCGCTCCCTGAGCCAGATCCTTTTTGTGGCATTCTGTTCACTTGTAGTTTGTTTTCTTTTGCATTCTGTTCATTTTCTGCAGAAAATTTAATAGGTTTAATTGTCTTCATAAATCCATATAATTTAATGGTTAATAATAATTTCTTTGCAATGCAAATATAGTATTATATTTAACGTAAAATAAACAAACAGGAAACTTTTTCATACATCAAAATATTTTTAGTTACAATTCATCATTCGCACAAGTTTTCCTGCGAGTCCATGACATAATGAAAGATCATTGTCAACAGAATTCATGACAAACTTCGCTAACGAAATGGCAGGTTTCTCGTATTTCCCTATTCGCATATGCTCAAATACCACAGTTTGTCGCCTCAAACTATCTGAAATATTGATAGGCAGTTGGTTTATGGCTTCACGTATCTCAGCGAAAAAAGATTCTGCAAAAATACTTTTTCCTTTGTTATTGTACATATGGATGTTGACATACATCAAAAGTCCTTCCAGACCTTTTTCCAACGTCAAGTCTCTCATACGTAATACGGAGTAATGCATAACCCTCTTATCTATAGCCTCACACACCACAGAAGTATCAATATCAACGAGTTCAAGGAAGCGCAAATAATCTAATGCAAAACCGATGCCCAACATGCCCGATTCAAAATCAAGGCTAACGTTGTCTGGAATATTCGTTATGGTTTTGTTAATGCTAAAGATGCAGAAATCACTAATTGGCGCCACCTTATATTTGTGTGCATACTCCATCAGTGCCACAACTACCCCTATTCTACCAGTGAGGAAACCTCGCGAAACCATATCATTGCACTTCAACATCAACCTATAGACATCATCTCTGTCAAGTACAGATAAACCATCTTTGTTAGAAACGACATCTTTGCCTAATGTCATATCTTCAAACAATCTAAGATACGATTTTTTCATTTGGTTGATGGTATAATGAGCCATATATGTATTGTGGGCATTTACACGCAATTGTTGTCGCTGGCTATCATCAAGATGGCACAAGCGTTCGGTTGCCATAATCAGGTTTTGGACATACCTGTTAGGCTTCTCATGATTCTCGATTGGAGCTACAACAGCATTATACCCATCACGAAACATAGACCTCAACCCAATACCATCAGATGCGATAATTGGCACTCCGCAAGCAAGCATCTCCACCCCGACATAGCCAAGCTGCTCACAATAAGACGGGATAATGCCAATGTCTGCGATGTGATACCACATCATCAGTTCAGATTTAGCTACATGCCCCGCATAAATTATCTTGGTGCGGTTTTTCGGACATAGTCTCAATACAGTTTCTATATCATACACATTGCCCAGTATCACAAGTTTTAGTCTGTGGAAGCGCAATGCCAATTCCTCAAAAGCACTCAACATAGCCTCGAAGCCCTTGCACTTGGTTGTTCTCCCAACAAACAGCATTATTTGATCATCTTGATTCACACCCAGCAGAGCCTTTATTTTTTCTTTGTTTTCACTTTGCAGAGAGTGAATCTCTCTACCATGAGGAATGAAACTTATCTTCTGTTTGTCAACTTCATAGATTGTCTTTAACAGTTCCATCGTATCACGATTCAAGACAATCACCCGACCCGCAAGTTGATACATCTCCTTTTCACGCACCGCCAAACGTTTCAGCATGAGATACCTACCTGTACCATCTCCCTGAGAATCTGATTCGTTCATGATAGTTTTGAATTTCTCTATATCACCAAGAAGTCTCTCAGTCCATATTTGGTCATGAATAATAAAGACAGTCTTTGACAATGGAAAATATTCTTTCAGTCCTCTCAACAATGCGTCACAGAGGAAATAATTCAACAAGAATACATTCTCTTCGGCATCATTCACCTCCATTCTTATAATAGAAAGACCTATCTCATAATTATCCAAAAATGCACCTCCACAGAAAAATGGAAATCGCATATAAGTCACACCATCTCTATCTTCCTTCTGAAAGGAGCTAACACTATCATTAAACGATAATATCGTAATCTGTATCTCCTCTGACAGGCATTGACACAGATCAAAAACATATGTGCCAATTCCATTTTGGGAGGAATTGGCACATTCATCGAAAACATACAGTTTTATCATTCCTCTGAAAATCTTTGAGGACAATAGTCCACGTTGCGAATGGGATTTTTTATTCCCATTATAGCCGGGCAGACCCACGGCCCATAGAGCACCACCTTGAGCTTGAGGCTATTGCCACTTGACTTCGGGGCGGTCACTTGATACCAATCCTTTCCCAGATAGGTCACATCATAGCCACCTTGGGCGAACTCACGGTAAGAACAGGGCAAAAACATGTCTGCCCTATTGTCTTTCTTGGCAATCTGGCTGTCTGCCATAGCCACCAAGCGTTGAGGCAAGGAGTAGAAATAGCTCTTGCGAAGCTTCTTGAGATTATTATCCGAAGACAGCAGATTATTATAGAACTGACGTACGAATGCCATCCTACGCTCGTTAACTTTGGTAGCGAAGCGGTCGAAGTCTGCCTCGGTCACAAGTGACCGCCTCCCGGTTTCTTTGTAAATTATCGGACAAAGATATTCAAAAAACATGTAATCATCATCGTACAGAGTATAACCCAACATCTTGTTTGTGTTTTTGGGTTTGTAACCAACATCGCAGATGTCTATATTCATTTTTCTATTTCTGACACCCACTATTACAGGGTTGAGATGCTTACCCGAATACTCCACTTTTATAGATACTGTATCTGTTTCTCCTTGGCAGAAAATATCAAACCACCCTCCGTTTTTGTATTTCACTTTATAAAATGTCGTTTCATTGTCTACTCCATTTGTAGGTTTAAGAATCTGCCAACCACCTAAGTCACGATATTGATTGTTGCTAACAACGGATTCAATCTTCTTCTTAACACTGGCAGACAAATATGGCATATACATCTTGTTAAACCTGTCATAGACGAAAACATTCTTATCCATTGCCGCAAGCATTCTCAAGAGACACCTTCTTGTGACCTTATGCATTAGGTCTTTCAGTTTCTCTATGTCATACTCCGACACATATCCTTCTGGGCAAAACACTGCATAGCGGTAGTCTCGTAGCAGATAGTGACCATGTGTATTACCACCAAGACCATAAAAGTGTCGATATCCCATTATACTGCTACCTTCATATTGTCCGTCCCGTCCATAGTCCGTTTTATCTCCCAGCGAACGCATTAGGACAAACTCATTGGGAGCTCTGCCCCATTCTCCGTAATCTATTTTAGGGTCATAACCACCCCAATAAGTGTATCCCAAATACTGATACCTTCTTTCAGTACAAGAGAACAACAGGTGCAGCACGAAGCCAAGAATAATGACTTTTAAGAAAGTACGCATGACATAAGTCTTATCTCAGGTTTATTACCGGAATCATTAATAAAAAAAATGAATTCCATACCTATTCGCTTCTTTTCTGTTTTTGTTGTTGAAGAAATTTCCTTGCCATTCTTATCATATTCTCTTACTACAACTTTAAATTCTTCCTCTGAAGTATTTGTAGACCAAGCAATGTCATGCAAGCCCATTGAAGACTCCTTCATACTTCCATCCGAGCCAACGTTCATACCCTGGTTAAACGGCTCGTAATATTTGCCATCTACAGTTGTTCCGGCTGGCACACCACGACAAGATACAACAATATTACTAAGGGTTACAACTGCCTTAGTAACAACAATCGCATTCATGTCCTCAACTTTTTCGTATGTAAGTTCTGAAGACCACCGAAAAGAACAACTGACATCCCACGAGCCACCAAAGGACGAAGAAACAGAACCATGTCCTCCACCATAATCATTACCTTTAATGGTTTCTTCACTTCCAGAGCCACTTGGTGGCATTCTCTTTACATGTACCTCGGTCTTGTTTGCGTCACACTCTCTCTGTACAGAAAAACTCGCTGATTTAATCTCTTTCATTACACAATAATTTTTACAGGTTAAACAATAAGATTTTATTTACACTCTGCAAATATAATTATTTATTTTTACAAACAGAGTTTTATTAACGAAAAACGATACAACGGAGACTGTAGGGCAAACTTTTCTGTCTGTCCATGTTTTCTTCCAAGAACCGATATTCCCTATCCTTACTTCACCACAATTTTCTTTGACACCACGCACTGTCCGTCAACTGCTGTGATGACATAGACACCTGCTGACAGTGACGGCAGAGAAGTCCACCCTCTGGCATTGGCAGAACCGTGCCAAAGAGTCTGTCCGCTGAGCGAGGTCAGGCGACACACTGCATCAGGGGCAACACCTTTTACCATAAGCTGCGTGACATTGCCATAGGCACGAGTGAGAACACTCGGTGTGGCATTATCGTCTGTCGGGCCACCGATACCGACGGCGTCAGGTGAAGTAAAGCGAGATGTTGCACCGTAGGTGATGCCTTTTTCGGTAGTAGCGAAAGCACGGTAACAATATGTCGTGTTAGGACTAATATCAGTAAGGGCCACGTCCATGGCGTCATCTGCAACAAGGAGCACTTGAACAGCACTTGGGAACGAAGGGCTTTGGACACCGCCGTCCCTGACAGCCCAATACTCGAAACCCCGTCTGACAATCTTGTCGGAACCTGCAACAACGAAGCCCTTGAGCCATACGATGTCATCCTCTATGGTGTAGGTTGAAGTATATACATCCGGCTCAAAGTATACGTAGGCGTCGGCAGTTCCAAATGCCAGCCATTCACCAAAATAGTAAGTTCCGTCGCTGTCCTTGTAGTACGGGCGGTATTTGTAATAGGTGTTGACATTAAGGTTTTTCAACGAGCCCGACATCTTGCCGTTGATAATGGGGCAATCTGAATAGGTGGATGGCACAAGGTCGGGGGCATCATAGCGCCGCCACTCAAAGCCTCCGCCTTTTGAGGCTTCGCAGTTTGTGGTGGCACAGATGCGTGCCGTGTGGTCTGACACACATTCGGCAGGCAATGTGGTTATAGTGACAGATTTGGTCGTGACAGATGAATATGCAGAGTAGCTCACTCTTCCGTTGCACTCCACACAAAAACGTGCTTTGTAGGTTGAGTTGGGTTTAAGCCCTTCTGCAGCAAACTTTGTGCTGTTGGTCCACTGCACCTTGCCGTTCCATTCCCAGCCCCAACGGTGGGCCACAGCGTCCAGCTTAGTCCAAGAGCCTTCAAAGGCTGCTGTTGTCACCCCCGAAGAGGTGGAGGTTACTACAGGCTCCAGGCCTTTCATGTTTCCCGAAGAGCTATAGCCTTCATATATTTTCCCATTATAAACAGCATAGGTTCTTACTGAATAATATCCACCAGGGGGAAAGCCCGTAACCTTAACCACATCAGCAGCCTTTTTGCCTTGTGGCAAACGAGTTCCGTCAGATAATATTACTCCCACCTCCGAGGGCTTTACGTACTTGTCTTCCAAAGCAGAGACACGCCCTGTCACGTATGTTTGTCCCACCGACGTTATTGCTATATTGCTATAAAAACCTCCGTTTTCGAAATGCTCCAGTGTATCTCGTTTTCCGCCAAGAGTATATATCACTTGTACTTCAAATCCATCAAGCCCTGCGTTTTCAAGCACATAATGGTTTGTAGAGTCCAATCTGCAGGGACGTCCGTTGCACGTTGTGCTCTCCACTTTTATCATATTCTTGTTGTAAGGATTTACTATAGAATCAAGGGCAAACATACATTTATTGAAGCCACCACCATAAGTAGTGTTTATTGACAAACAGTATTTGCGAGTGAAAGAGAAGTTTCCCTTGAGCTTTTCAGCCATATTAGGATATGCATAAGTAAACGTGTATTTGCTGATACCGTTTTTGTTAATAAGGGAATATGCAAGGTTGTCTATATCTTCTGCATCAACATAGATGTTCCTTATGTTACTTCCGAAGCAGGCTTCGTCGCACACTCGACTCACCTTGTCAGTTATTATCAAATCTTTATTGGCAGGCGGAACAAGAACTAAAGGCTTTTTGTTGTTAGCCGAAGCCACCTGTTCGTAAACATACCCATCGACCCCTGTGGCATAAAACAATGATTTGACTATGACGTTTTTTAGATTATAGCAATTACCAAATGGCTTTATGTTAAGTTTTTGGATATTTTCGCCGATATAGATTGTTTCGATATTACTGTTAAAGAATGCAGCGACTCCGATTTCCTTAACATTACGATCTTTGGGGAAATATACCGTTTTTATGGCTTTGTTGTCATAAAAAGCCCTTGTAAGATCATTGCAGTAATAATGCACCTTGCCGTTTACTTTTTTATTGCCGTTCGTTTCACTTGTATAATATAGATACACGCCAGAGCCTCCATAGTAACAATCTCCTCCGCTTGAAATTTTGGCATCTGACAAATCAAGAATCTCAAGGTTTGACAGTCTGTTAATTTCATTTATATCCGAACCATTTATCGGCCCACTGAGTTTTAACTCTGTAACCTCTCCGTTGTCGGTCCCCTGCAGACGTGTAGAAAGGGTTCCGGCAGTAGTCAAAGTGACACTCAGTTTTTCTGCCTTCATTGGTGCAATAAATACCAACAACACACAGAAAAGAATCTTAACGACATTTGAGCTTCGCATATTTTAAATAATTTTAGTTTTTGCCTTATTTTAAGTTACAAAAGTATAAATTATTCTTGAGCCTTTCTGATTTCTGATATTATTAATTTTATGTCTGTACGAATTTTACTAAATTTGCACTATCAACATCCTCACAATCTAACATCTCGAAATGGCAAACATTCTTGCAACTCGTTTTTCTGCTCTGGGCGACGTGGCGATGACTATCAGTGTACTGAAGTCGTTTGCCGATGCCTACCCCAATGATCATATAACACTGCTGAGTCGTCCTTTCGTAGCTCCGTTGCTTGAAGGATTGCCCGCCAACGTGCATTTCCGTCCCGTCAACCTCAACGACTATAAGGGGGTCAACGGACTGCGCCGTCTTAGTCGCCAGCTCATTGACGAGGGCTATGACGCACTGGCCGATATGCACGATGTGCTACGTACCAAAGTGGTGCGTTTCTTTTTCAGAAAAGCAAACCTGCCTGTGGCAACTATAGACAAGGGACGTAAAGACCGCAAGCAGATTACTCGCATCAAAAACAAGCAACTGCGCCAACTCACACCATCACCCCAACGCTATGCCAACGTGCTGGCCCAACTGGGCTTCCCCATAACACTCAATGCACACCACATTTACGGCGACCAGCCTGCCGACATTTCTGACCTTGCTGATATAACAGGTATCAAGGGTACCGACACTTGGATAGGCATAGCCCCTTTTGCCGCCCACGAAGGCAAGATATACCCCCTGCCGCTAATGGAGGAGGTCATCTGTCGCCTTGCCGGCATCCCTGAACTCAAAATCTTTCTTTTTGGCAGCGGTGCTAAGGAGAAGCAGTGGTGCGACAGTGTCAGCCAGCCCAATGTGGTCTCCATGGTCGGCAAAACCAACCTCAGCAAAGAGTTGCGCCTGATGACCAACCTCAGCGTGATGGTGACTATGGACTCTGCCAATATGCACCTCAGTGCACTGGCAGGCACACCAACAGTGTCAATCTGGGGAGCCACCCACCCCATGGCTGGCTTTGCAGGAATGCAGGCTTCAGGAAGTCGCATCGTGCAACTCGACATGGACTGCCGCCCATGCTCCATCTTTGGCAACAAAAAATGCATAAAAGGCAACTACCCATGCATGAACAACATTACGCCATGTCAGGTGACCGAAACGATAAAGCAATTCATCTAACACGCCACACATGATTTACAGACTATTCTACGGCATCATATACGCCTTGTCGCTGCTTCCCATGAGGGTACACTACATGATTTCAGACTTACTGTACCCTCTGGTGTACTACATAATAAGATACCGTCGCAAAATAGTAAGACGAAACCTCACACGTAGTTTTCCAGAGAAGAGTCTGAGTCAAATCAAGAGTATAGAACGCCGGTTCTACAGATTTTTCTGCGATTACCTTGTAGAAAACATCAAGGCTCTTACCATAAAGAAAGACAACATGATGAGACGCATGGTATTTGAGGGCATTGAGACTGTAAGCGAAGCCTTCAAGACCAACCAGTTTGCCTTTCTCTACCTTGGCCACTTCTGCAACTGGGAATACATCGCCTCGGTGAAATGGTGGATGCCTAAAGGCACCATGGCCGCACAGCTCTACACCAGATTACACAACCACACGATAGACCGACTCTTCTATCACATACGCTCACGCTACGGTGGCGAAAACATCAACAAGAACGAGTCGCTGCGACGCATCGTTGCAATGCAGCAAAGCGGACAGAAAGCCCTAATAGGCTTCATATCAGACCAAGGACCCAAGATGCAGAACATACACCTGTGGATCAACTTCCTGCATCAGGATACTCCCGTGTTCACCGGCACAGAACGCATAGCAAAGAAAGTCAACGCAGCAGTGTTCTACGGCGAAGTAAGCCGAGAGAAGCGCGGATACTACAAATGTCGTTTCATACCTATCACTACCGACCCCAAGTCGTTCAAAGAACATGAACTGACCAAACTCTATATGCAAATGCTTGAGCAAGACATCATAAAAGACCCCGCACGGTGGTTGTGGACACACAACAGATGGAAACGACAGCGACCACACGACAACGAATGAACATTCCACAACAGCACAAATAAGAACATATATCAAAGATAAGCATGAACAAGATAATTACAGTCATCTGCCTACTCGCAACAGCACTGACCACACACGCACAAGAACAGATAAAATGGCTTCGGGCCAATTCCATATCACCCGATGGCAAAACCATAGCATTTGAATATCAAGGCGACCTCTACACCGTCAGCGCCAACGGTGGTGAAGCCCGACAACTGACATCACACCCCGCTTATGACGGCTACCCCAAATTTTCGCCCGACGGCAAGTGGATTGCTTTTACATCAGAGCGCTATGGCAGCATGGACGTGTTCATCATATCACCCAACGGTGGCAGACCAAAGCGCCTCACAACCAATTCGGCAACCGAAACTCTGCAGGGCTGGCTTGACAACACCCATGTACTTTACACCTCTAACCTTCAGCCCTCTGTCAGCGACATCAGTTTTCCAGGAAGCTTCCAACAGGTCTACAGCGTAGACACTGAGACCAACAGACCAGTCATGTTCTCCACGCTGCCCATGGAAGACATCTCCATCAACCGCAACGGACAGCTGCTCTACCACAACAACAAAGGGTATGAGGACTATTGGCGGAAACACCACACCTCGCCCATCTGCCGTGACATCTACCTCACACAGGTAAAGGGTAAACGCACCTATACGAAGCTCAACGCCGACACCTGCGAACACCGCACACCGATATGGACTCCCGATGGCAACGGCTACTACTACACTTCAGAAAAAGACGGCACCATTAATATCTACAAGGCAGATTTGACAACAAAATCTACTACACAACTGACCAAATATAAGGGATACCCTGTAAGATACCTTACATCGGCATCCGATGGCACACTGTGCTACTCGTGGGACGGAGAACTCTACACGCTGCGTGAGGGTGCAAACCCACACAAGGTTGTCGTTACCCTGACCGTTGACGACAACGAACGAATAAACCAACCACAAACGCTGACCTACGGAGCTTCACAACTGACCACCAACAAGAGCGAAAAAGAATTTGCCTTTATAGTAAAAGGCGAAGTCTACGTGACCAACATGGATTATACCACCACTCGGCGCATTACAAATACTATAGAGGAAGAAGCCGACCCCTCATTTAGTCCTGACGGCAAAACTCTTGTCTACGCCTCCAGACGCAACAACACTTGGGGCATATACGCCACAACACTTGTCAACGCCAAAGACAAAGGCTTCACCTACGCCACCGACCTCAAGGAAAAACCGCTCATAGTGGGCAAAGACCCCTGCACAGCACCTGTCTTTTCGCCCGACGGAAAGAAGATTGCCTACCTCGCTAACAAAACGGAGATACGCATCTATGATATAAAAACAGGAACAAGCACCGTGGTGATGCCGGCCAAAGACATGTTTTCATATACCGATGCAAGCCATTCTTTTGAATGGAGTCCCGACAGCAAATGGATTCTCACCGAATACCTCGGTACAGACAACTGGAACAGCACTGACATTGCCGTAATCAGTGCCGATGGCAAACACCTGCACAACATCACCCGCAGCGGATACTCTGACGGCTCACCACATTGGGCGCTCAACGGCAAGGCCGTAACATTTACCAGCGACCGTGCCGGCTACCGCAGCCACGGCAGTTGGGGATCCGAACGCGATGGATATATCATATATCTGGACCGCGAAGCCTACGCTCTCTCCAATATGAGCAAGGAAGACCGCAAGCTCTATGAAGACCACAAGAAAGAGCTTGAAAACGAGACTGCCAAAGGAGACAAGAAGAACAACGACAGCAAGAAAGACAGCTGCAAGACCGACACGACAAAGACCCTCATACTTGACTTTGAGGACTGTGACAAGCGAATCAAACGCCTTACGGTCAACTCCTCACCACTCAGAGACGGCTACCTCACGCCCGATGGCAAAAAATATTTCTATCTCACCAGCTTTGAAGGTGGCGTAGACCTGTGGCTGCACGACCTTGAGGAAAACACCACACGCATCTTTAAAAAAGGATTTGGCGGCGGACAAATCTTGCCTGACAGCACAGGGAACAGCCTGTTTGTATGCAACAGCAGCATAAGCAAATTGGATCTCAATAACGGGCAGAGCAAAAGCATTGCGTTCAGTGCGGAATATTCAGACAACAACAAAGCCAAGATGGCATACGTATATCAGCATATCAAGACGCAGCTCACAGAACGCTTTGTAGACACCAACTTCCATGGGGCCGACTTCAAAACTCTCGCCAAACATTACGAAACGTTTCTTCCTTACATCAACAACTACCGCGACTTCAGCGAGTTGGGAAGCGAACTGGCAGGTGAGCTAAATTGCTCACACACCGGAGTGAAATACCGTCCATCGGTATCGGCACCCGCCACTGCCGTTCTCGGAGCCTTCTACGACAACGACTACAAGGGTGACGGTCTGAAAATCACAGAAATAATACAGGGTTCGCCCCTTGATGTCATTGACCGTCAGGTCAAGGCTGGTCACACGATAAAGCAAATCGACCATAGGCCGATACAGGCTGGCAAGGACTACTATCCGTTGCTCACAGGCAAAGTCGGCAAGAGGGTGTTGCTCACCATTGCCGACAACAATGGCGAAGACTATGAGATAACCGTAAAACCTATCTCCTACGGCCGTCAGAATGCCCTTCTATACACACGCTGGGTTGACCAACGTGCCAAAATTGTAGAGACCGAAACCAATGGGCAGGTGGGCTACATACACATTGAAGGAATGAATAGCGAAAGTTTCCGCAAAACGTATGCAGACCTGCTCGGCAAATACCGCAACTGCAAAGCCGTCATCATTGACGAACGGCACAATGGGGGCGGATGGCTGCACAACGACCTCGCCATTCTACTGAGCGGACGTAAATACATGTCGTTCGAGTCAAGAGGACAGAAACTGGGCATCGAACCATTCACTCAATGGACAAAGCCATCGTGTCTGCTCATAACCGAAAACTGCTACTCAAACGCCAACGGCTTTCCATTTGCATACAAGACACTTGGCATAGGCAAACTGATAGGAGCGCCCATGGCCGGCACTATGACTGCAGTCTGGTGGGAGTCTGTTGCAGACGGCAGACTGACATTGGGAATTCCAGAAATATACTGCCGCGACAACAATGGCAGAACACTCGAAAATCAGACGCTTTACCCTGACATAGAGAGCCACAACACACCCGAAGACCTTGCTGGCGGATATGACCGCCAACTTATGCGTGCCATCAAAGAAATGAAATAAACCTAACCCATGAAAACACACCTGACCACATTACTGACATTTATGCTCGCACTAACGGCACAGGTGACAACTGCTCAACGCCAGAAGCCTGTAAAAGTGCGTGTAATGACTTTCAACATCCGTCAAGAAAACAAAGATGACGGAATAAACAACTGGGAACTGCGCTATCAACAGACAGGCAAATTCCTAAGTAAAAGCAAAGCCGACATCATAGGTCTGCAAGAAGTGAAGCAGATTCAGCTTGACGACATTAAAAATGCACTGCCAACCTACAGAAATGTGGGAGCGGCACAAGACGACGGAAAGCAGGCAGGAGAATACTGCCCCATCTTCTACAACACGGAGAAGTTTAACCTCGTGCGCGGCGGCACATTATGGCTGTCTGAAACACCCGAAACCCCATCAAAGAGCTGGGGCGCCACATGCAACCGCATTGCCACATGGGCCATCTTGCAGGACAAGAAAACCTTCAAAAGCATTGTTGCCGTCAACACACAGTTAGACAACGCAAGCGACCTCGCACGACAGAACAGTGCCGTTCTTATCAAGGAGCAAATAGGCAGACGAATAAACGACCTGCCCGTTGTCCTGACAGGCGACCTCAACGTCTGCGATGACGACCCGACCTACACCAAGATAGCTACACGCATCTTCCCACTTAAAGACGCATGGAAGTCCGTGTCATCACCCAAAGGCCCAGCTTTCACATACAACGGTTTCGGCAAAACCGAGAAAAATGATGCCCTCAACAAGATTGACTACATTTTTGTGTCACCCAAGATACAGGTCAGAAAAAGTTCTGTCATTGACACCTCTCTTGGCGGAGGACGTTTTCTGTCTGACCACAACGCACACACTGCCGACATTGTGTTCTAATCCCCAAAAGAGCACTCGCCGGCAACTAACAGCCCCGACATGAGGCATACCGTGAACTTGCAAAAGAATGAATTTACATTCAGTACTTCTGACTGACACTGCGTTGTCGCACCACAAGGCTTTTTTAGGACCCAATTCGGTCGTTACGACTTTTTGTATTTTACAAGGCAATATGAAAGATGTCTTTTACGACCTAATGACCGATTTGGGTAAAACTTCCAGACTGGGTTTCCACCTCACACGGAGTATTCTGCATGTTGACAGTCAACACAATCCACTACCGTCTAAAACAATCAACGAACACTTCTATGGCTCTAAAACTGCCCATCAATCTCGAATACATGAACCAATGAAAAAAAAGTGCATAACAAACTGCCGTTTGTCGTAAAATCTACTAACTTTGCACTATAATTTTTCAATAAAAAGAAAAGACACATATAAAACCATAAACGCAACTATAATATTCATACAGACATGAAAAAGATTCTTATTATCGGTGCCACTGGCCAAATCGGTTCTGAACTGACCATGACACTCAGAAATGTTTACGGCGGACAGAACGTAGTGGCAGGCTATATTGTAGGAGCAGAGCCTAAAGGGGAATTACTTGAAAGCGGGCCTGCAGAAATCTGTGACGTTACCGACGGATCCGCCATCACCAACATCGTCAAGAAGCACGGCATCGACACCATCTACAACCTTGCCGCACTTCTTTCGGTTGTAGCCGAAGGCAAGCCAAAACTTGCTTGGAAAATCGGAATAGACGGTCTATGGAACGTACTTGAAGTGGCCCGCGAAAACGGTTGCGCTGTGTTCACCCCAAGCTCTATCGGTTCGTTTGGCCCAAGCACACCTCATGTGATGACCCCACAAGACACCATTCAGCGCCCGCGCACCATGTATGGCGTTACAAAGGTTACCACCGAACTACTCTCAGACTACTTCTTCCTCAAATACGGTGTTGACACGCGTGCAGTGCGTTTCCCCGGAGTTATCTCTAACGTAACACCTCCGGGCGGTGGCACAACCGACTACGCTGTTGATATCTACTACTACGCCGTGCGTGGAGAGAAGTTCACATGCCCCATCAAGGAAGGCACACTGATGGATATGATTTATATGCCCGATGCACTCAAAGCAGCCATCGACATAATGGAGGCAGACCCCTCACGCCTCATCCACCGCAACGCATTCAATATTGCATCAATGAGCTTCGGTCCCGAAACAATCTACGCTTCAATCAAGAAGTACAAACCAGACTTTGAAATGGTTTATGATGTAGACCCGCTCAAACAATCCATTGCAGACTCATGGCCTGACTGCATGGACGATTCTTGCGCTCGCAACGAGTGGGATTGGAAGCCAGTCTACGACCTCGACGGCATGACACGCGACATGCTTGAGAAACTCCCTGCAAGAATCCTGAAATAAACAACTATAACGTTTCGCTCTAAACGACCGAACCTACAACGCTTGGCGTTGCTGGCACAACAGTTTTGAGAGAAAAGATAAGTCATCCATATTTTTACGAAATACGCACACCATCAACAGTGTGCGTATTTTTTTGCATATCTGTTGTACCTCACCATTAAGAACTATGACCCCGAAACAGAGCTACCCCCTCGGTTTGCCCAACAAAGAGGTCAAAACAGGACTTTACCGCAGCACTTCACCACACCTCCTCGCCACACGCACCGCAAGGGACGCCACCATTTACCAAAACAATACCTAACAAAATCGCAAAGTGGCCTGCAAAAGTCAGCGCATCGGGCAGTGTAGATATGCATTTCGGCGGAAGTTTATATGTTCACCGACTGGTACGCATATAAATTTCCGCCGAAAAAAAATTCTAAAATGGCTTTAACCCAAATCGGTCATTAGGTCGTAAATAACCGATTTGGGTTTAACCAACTGTTTTTTCAGCAAAAAAATGCTGAATGAGGCTCTGTTGAGTGTAACACAACAGTGGCAAAGCTCTCATAGTGGTGCCATTATAAGTTGAACGTCAACCCGACACTAAAGCAAAACTTCTTGTAGTAGTAGCATTTACGGTCGTTTGATGACTTTGAGATATTGAGGAGGTTCTGACGTGCTTCAAGAAACACACCAAGTGTCTCAGAGAAGTTATAGCGTGCGCCGGCTTGCAGACCTGCCGTGCGCAAACCTACATGCAGACCACTGTAAACATCTACAGCCATGGGCAGTTTCAGTATCTCCTGCCAATGATAATTACCCGTTAACATCAAGTCGAGACGTGTGTTGACACCATCATTGTCAACATCGTGTTTGTCTTTTGCCAGATAACTGGCACCGAAACCTATCGAGAGCCAATCGTTCACGCCTTTGTCGTAGCCAACGACAGCTCCTGACAGTCCACCTGCATTGAGGTAGCCCACATAGATTTTGTTGTCGTCGTCACCATCAAAAGCCTGTGCCACAGCCGGCTGATGCAAAGTGAGTAACGTCAAGGTCAGCACAAAAAATGTAACATAGTGTTTAACCGAGTGTTTCATAAGCGAAAATTAAACGTGTCCAAATTTTATAATTTAGGATAACATTGAATTGCATCCCACCTTTTCTCGTCATGGCATAGCTCAAACAAGCTTGGCTCTGCTCATTTGACTTATCGAAAACGTTATAATTTAATCTATTGTGTATTTTGTTATGCCAAACACCTTTCGGCGGTTGCCGCCTGTTTTATCCTTCACATACTGTTGGCCATAAACGATATAGTTGTTGTCGTACCAATAGGATGTTGTCGGCGCTTTCATTTTCTTGACATTCAGATTTTCATCACCAGCCTCGATAATTTCAGCCTCTTTCTCTTGAATCACATTGCCATCGTTAAGAGCCACTATCTTGCTGACCAGCTTCATGCGATCGGCATATACCAAGCTTACATTGCCTTTGTCGAGCCCCATTGAAGCAAAGTGCACAACACTGTACGGACGATTCTTTGGGAACATCGGGAAGCAAGTGTCCCACAGCAGGTCTCCCTGTGCATTGAACTTAACCAACACTGCATGAGTGTATTGGTATCCATTGAAACTTGTGATGATGGCGTTGCCCTGACGGTATGTTATGTAAGTAGGGTAATAGGCTTCGCCAAGATAATAATAATCTTTGCCGTCAAACACTATGTCGTGGCTTGCCATGAGGTAGTTTAGTGCATACTCCTTGTCCTTTTTTTCGGCCTTTTCTTTCTTACGTTCTATCTTTTTCTGTTTCTTTTCAGACATGAACTCTGTGAAGTTTTTCAGATCAAGGAAATTGTAGGATTTATAGAATGCAAACTCGCCATTGTCAAGAGCAGCGAAATAGATGCCCTGCGAGTTGCCTTTCTTTGACTTGGTATATGTTCCGGTTACAAATATACGTCCACCAGTGTCACTGATGCTGGCAGAAGTGATGGCCTCACCGTCAGCAGGTGTGATCTCGGTCACCCCTACCATGTTTCCGTCCATGTCGGTGCGCACAAGCATTGTGTGGCCTTCCACATTAACAAAAGCGAGCACATTGTCCTTGACTATTGCAGTGGCAAAAATCAAGGTGTTGCGGTCTTTCACACCGGGAAAATGCAAGTTGAGAGCCTTTATTTGCCCACTTGCCAGATTAAAGATATTTAATGTCTCTGTCTTTTTGTCGGTAGAGGCAAACACCATACAACCAGAGCCGAAACTGGGCCAACGTATGCTGAACTTACTCTTGAGCATTGCGTTGTAAACTGACGTTTTGTTTGTCTTGGTGTCAAACGCCAACACCTTGAGGTTGTCATCTCTGTCACGCCACACCGAATAGTTGATCCCGTCAACATAATCGCTACATTCATCGGTCATTTTCTTTGGAATAGAGAAAGTTTCTGTTCCAAGGAGTTTCATGTCGGTAGAATATAGTTCTGATTTTACGGTGCGTTTGCCGTCATCGGCATCCTTTGAGCGTGTCTGCACAAGCAGGCCTTTGTTGCCAAGCGGATAAACGCTCTCGTCTTCAAAGTCATCGTTTGTAGGACACTCTATTCGCCCCACGGCTTGCGACATTACAGGCAATTCAAACAGGAATGTCGCCAATGTCAATAACAATAATTTCAATTTCATTTTGATTGGTTTTAAGCGGTTTACAATGATTTTTCACTGCAAATGCAAAATTATTTCTTTTTTTTTATATATACACACTGTTTGGCAAACATATTCTCAGCATTTATCATTATATTTGCAACCAAACACAACAGAAACACAGAAACAAATATGGATAAAAAGAAAACTGGCACCATTTGCGTGCAAGGAGGCTGGAAACCCAAAAAAGGAGAACCGCGCATGGTGCCCATCTACCAAAGCACCACTTTCAAATATGACAACAGCGAGCAGATGGCACGCCTGTTTGACCTGAAAGACACAGGCTATTTTTACACTCGTCTGCAAAACCCCACCAACGACTATGTGGCAGCCAAGATAGCAGAGATGGAAGGTGGCGTGGCTGCCATGCTGACTTCGAGCGGACAAGCAGCCAACTTCTTCGCGGTGTTTAACATCTGCGAAGCTGGTGACCACTTCATATCAACCAACACCATTTACGGCGGCACCTACAACCTGTTTGGTGTCACGCTCAAGAAAATGGGCATTGAATGCACCTTTGTTGACGAAGATGCAACCAACGAAGAAGTCGAAGCCCTGTTCAGGCCCAACACCAAGTGCGTCTTTGGCGAAACAATATCCAACCCTGGTGGCAACATCTTCGACATTGAACGCTATGCCAAGATTGCCCACAAACACGGGGTGCCACTCATCGTTGACAACACCTTTGCCACACCAGTCAATTGCAGACCTTTTGAGTGGGGAGCCGACATTGTGACCCACAGCACCACAAAATACATGGACGGCCACGCTACTGCAGTGGGCGGTTGCATTGTAGACAGTGGCAACTTCAACTGGATGGACCACGCCGACAAATTTCCGGGACTATGCACCCCCGATGAAAGCTACCACGGCCTCACCTACGCCACTGCCTTCGGTAAAAATGCATACATCACCAAAGCCACCGCACAACTGATGCGCGACCTTGGCTCTATACAAAGTCCGCAAAACGCCTTCCTCCTAAACATGGGGCTGGAATCTCTCCATGTGCGCATGCAACGTCATTGTGAAAACGCACAAAAGGTTGCCGAATTTCTCCAAGGTGACCCACGTGTCAACTGGGTACACTTTGCAGGACTGCCAAACGACAAGTATCACGCATTGGCAGAAAAATACCTGCCCAATGGTGTGTGTGGCGTTATAGCCTTTGGACTGAAAGGCAGTCGCGATGAAGCCATAAAGTTTATGGACTCTTTGCAGATGATAAGCATTGTCACCCATGTGGCTGACGCCAAGACCTGTGTGCTGCATCCTGCCAGCCACACCCACCGCCAGCTATCCGAGGAACAACTTCGTGAAGCAGGCATCGCCCCTGACCTTATTCGCCTCAGCGTTGGCCTGGAAGACATCGACGACATTCTTGCCGACATCAAGCAAGCTTTGGACAAAGCGTTGTAACCATCACCACAACCTTTTCTCAGGAGCCAAACATTCCCCTTCTGACAGCCCTCCGATTTCACACAAAGACAGGCAGAGGCACGAGCAACAAAGACCACGCTAAAGAATGAAAGCATACACATACATAGAGAGAGGCAAGTTCGCCTTGACAGACAAGCCCATACCTGTTATACAGGAACCAACTGATGCCATAGTCAGAGTGACCTTGGGAAGCATCTGCACAAGCGACCTGCACATCAAAAACGGAAGCGTACCTAAAGCCGTACCAGGCATCACCGTTGGCCACGAGATGGTTGGCATTGTTGAGGAAACAGGAAGCTCCGTGAAGAATGTCAAGGCTGGCGACCGTGTGACCGTCAATGTGGAGACATTCTGCGGAGAGTGCTTCTTCTGCAAGCATGGCTTTGTAAACAACTGCACGTCTCCACATGGAGGTTGGGCTTTGGGATGCAGAATTGACGGTGGGCAAGCGGAATATGTGCGTGTGCCTCTGGCCACACAAGGTCTGAACCGCATACCAGACAGTGTTACCGACGAGCAAGCTCTGTTTGTCGGCGATTTGTTGGCTACCGGCTTCTGGGCAACTCGCATCAGCGAGATAACAAAAGACGACACTGTGCTTATCATCGGGGCAGGCCCCACGGGCATTTGCACCTTGCTCTGCACAATGCTTAAACGCCCCAAGCGCATTATTGTGTGCGAGCAGTCAGAAGTGCATCGCAACTTTGTCAGAAAACACTACCCAGAGGTTCTGGTCACCTCTTCGGAGAATTGCAAGGATTTCGTTGTTAACAACAGTGACAACGGTGGGGCCGACCGTGTCATTGAGGCGGCAGGCGGCAAAGACACATTTCAGCTCGCATGGCAATGTGCAAGGCCAAATGCCATTGTCACCATAGTTGCCCTATACAACGATGCCCAAACATTACCACTGCCCGACATGTACGGCAAAAACCTTACGTTTAAAACTGGAGGTGTAGACGGGTGCGACTGCAAAGAAGTGCTTAGCCTTATAGAGCAAGGAGAGATTGACACCACACCACTCATCACACACCGTTTTCCTCTCCACAAGATTGAGGAAGCCTACAGAATCTTCGAAAACAAGAAAGACGAGGTGATGAAGATAGCCATCTGCACTTGCCCATAAGCTTAGAGACCTTTAGACCTTTACGACAATTTATTGAATCATAAACATCTGATTTTACCACATGTTTTTGGTAATAGCATTCATCTTCATTGGCATAGGATTAGGCTACACCATACGCATCAGAACAGCTACGGCCTCACGCCAACGGATGGGCATAGTGACCTCAAAAGCCACTACAGGACTCATCTGGTTTCTGTTGTTTTTGCTTGGCATAGAGGTGGGGAGCAACGAGCGGATAACCTCCGCCCTGCCAACATTGGGAGCAGAAGCTCTGCTATTGTCAACATGCAGCGTATTGGGAAGCTGCATTCTGGCGTG
Source organism: uncultured Prevotellaceae bacterium (assembly GCA_900557555.1). GTDB lineage: Bacteria > Bacteroidota > Bacteroidia > Bacteroidales > Bacteroidaceae > UBA6382. The sequence goes on from USTH01000001.1 coordinate 33,886, forward strand.
GGCATTGTGGAGGTCTACAAAAGGAAAGAATTGCTTATGAAAGGAAGTCTGATAGCTGTGCTTTTCTTTACCATCGGCCTGACAGCAGGGCATTGTGACTATCTGCCGACATGGACAACAGACAGCAGAATTAGTTTTGCCGCACTATGCGGACTGCTACTTTTTGTAGGCATAGGGATAGGACTCAATCCCAATATGAAAAACGACATTAAAAGCCTCAGTCCCCGTTTGACCCTTCTACCGATTGCCACCATCTTGGGATCATGGTTGGGAGCAATGGCGGCATATCTGGCAATAAGCAGCGGAGTATGCCCCCTTTTGGAGACCCGCAGCATAACAGACTGCATGGCCATAAACAGTGGTTTTGCCTACTACTCACTCTCAAGCATCTTCATCACCGAATATCGTGGGGCAGAACTCGGCACCATAGCATTACTGGCAAATGTCATCCGTGAGCTGATAACCCTCCTGCTTACCCCTTTGATAGCAAAACGTTTCGGCCCCTTGGCTCCCATCTCGTCTGGCGGAGCCACGACTATGGATACCACCTTGCCGATAATCATTCAAACAGTAGGGCAACGCTACACGGCTCTAAGCATATACCATGGCTTTCTGACAGACTTTTCTGTTCCTTTTCTTGTTACCATGTGGTGCATGCTTTAGCAAGACGCCTCCCCACGACTCTGTTGCCTGATTGTTGCTTCAAACCCCCGAATACTTTTCTTGCTTTTTTAAGCATTTTTACATAAAACAACAGTCAAAAAGCAAGTTATATGAAATAATGTAAGTATTTTTGCATTCTATTATGTAGCATGCCATGACAGTCCTATCAAAAATATTTACGCTGACGGCCATTGCGTTCGCAACAGCGTCTCTAAGCTCTTGCCTTAATGACAGTTCGTCAACATCGGCGCCAAGCGATGGCAACTGCGCCATTACCCGCATGACGCTTGGAACCATTCCGCGCATCGTCCACACCAAGACAACCGCAGGCAACGACACCACGTATGTCACCAACGTGGCAGGCTCGGCCTATGCCATGTATATTGACCAAATCAACCAGGAAATATACAACCACGATTCATTGCCTGCAAATACCATCGCATCTAAAATTGTGTTCAGCAACATAACAAGCGATGGCACTGTAACCTACCAGAATGCAAATGGCAGAGACACCCTGTTTTCCACATCAGACACCATAGACTTTACCACACCGCGCTACTTCACATGTTTTTCGACCGACGGAACACAAAGCCGCAAATACAAGGTGTGTGTCAATATCCACAATTCAAATCCTGACGACTACACTTGGACTGCTGTCGCAAAAATACCAGAAGCCCTAAACGGCATCTCAAGCCAAAAAATGTTCGTCATCAATAACGACATCACCATTTTGGCATTAAAGAACGGGACACCCACTCTTCTGAAAGCGCCCACACAAACGCCAGCATCGTTGAGTGCCACCACCATAACAGGTATTTCGTCTTTTGTGCCCACAGAAGTCTTTCTGTTCAACAATGTTTTATATTATGTTGACCACGGCACACTGAAAAATTCCACTGACGGCCTTGTGTGGCAGACTGTTGATACAAACATCTCGCTCGACAAGTTGTTTGCCGTTTCTGAGAACGAGATATTTGCCATTGTCGGCAACAAGATATTCTACTCGACAGACACAAAGCAATGGACAGAAGACAATGTGGCTGACGACATGACCCTGTTCCCAAAAAGCGAAATAGCGTCGACCTATGGCGAGATGACATTCAACAACAACTTCTACAGCGTCATGGTTTGTGGAAAAAACGCCTCTGGTGAGAGCGTGGTATGGAAAAAAATCGTTGATAGAAAAGGAGTCAATACAGAGCCTTGGACAATCTACCCGCAAGACCCCGACAACAAAAATACATATCCCAACAAAAGTCAGGCAACCATCTTTAACTACGATTCAAAAATCATGCACCTTGGACTCACTGCCAACGGTGATGCGTCAGAAATAACAATCAGCACCGATGGCGGACGGTGTTGGCTGCCACAAGCAAGTTCACAAAATCCAAACCTGCCAGGCGAGACCATATCTTTCAGTGCCTGCTGTGACACCGACAACAACATTTGGATAACCACCGCCCCAGACGGAACCATTGTCAGAGGAAAGTTGAACCGCCTGTCATACGCCAAAGACCCCACGGTGTTTTCCAAAATAACAAAATAAACAGATGAAACTGGTGCGCCTTACAGTAATCACTTTAATCTCCTTGCTGTCGCCATTGTTTATACAGGCACAGGAAGATGCAGACTTCCGCATGGAGATTGGAGGCGGCATTGGCGCAGGCTTTTACTTGGGCGACTTCAACAACCGCATATTCTCTAATCAAAAGCCTGCTGCAAGTGCATACTGGCGCTATCTCTTTGACCACTACAATTCACTAAAGGTGTCACTGTCATACACAGGTATAAAAGGGTCTACCAATGACCACGACAGCTTCTATCCCCAGAATCCCGGTGACAACCAAACCAGTGCTACACCACTGAAATACGCATTTACCGGCAGCGTCATAGACCTAAGCTGCATGTACGAAATCAATTTCTTTCCATACGGTTTTTATCAAGACTTCTTCGGCCACAAACGTCTGACCCCCTTTCTGCAACTGGGCGCTGGCATGGCATACGCCAGCAAGGGAAAAGGAGTGGCCTTTAACATCCCGATGGGCTGTGGCATAAAGTATCGGGTCTCACGCAGGGTCAACATGTCTCTCGACTGGGCCATGCACTTCAGTCTCTCTGACAAACTCGACGGTGTTGAAGACCCGTTGGGCATAAAATCGTCTGGATTTAAAAACAAAGACCACTTTGGCATCACCATGCTCACAGTCACCTATAGCTTTGCGCCAAGATGCCAGAATTGCAACAAAGACTAACCGCCAACAAGCAATGACGAACAACAACACCAATATAGATTGGCACAACATACCGCGGCATATTGCCATCATTATGGACGGCAATGGAAGATGGGCGCGCAAACAAGGGCTTGACCGGACAATAGGCCACCAGCAAGGAGTGGAGACAGTAAAGAAAATCACGGAACTCTGCGCACGTATCGGAGTGAAATACCTTACACTCTACACTTTCTCTACCGAAAACTGGAAACGACCATCACAAGAAGTGGCAGCCTTGATGGGGCTCGTACTCGACTCGTTGGAAGAACAAATATTCATGGCCAACAACATTAGGTTTCGCATGATTGGCGACAGCCTTCGACTGCCCGAAAACGTACGCAATCGCATCAAGCAATGCGAACAACATACTGCCGCCAACGACAAAATGACCATGGTTATTGCCATGAGCTACTCTTCACGATGGGAAATCACCCAAGCCACCAGAGCCATTGTACAACAAGTGGCAGATGGGCAACTGAGTGCAGACGACATCACAGAAGACACCATTGCGCACAACCTGACGACATCATTCATGCCAGACCCAGACCTGCTCATACGTACCGGTGGCGAACTCAGGCTAAGCAACTATCTCCTTTGGCAGTGCGCCTACACCGAGTTGTACTTCTGCGACACTTTCTGGCCAGACTTTGGCGAACAGGACTTACTCAACGCAATTACCGCCTACCAACAGAGGGAGAGGAGATTCGGCAAGACCAGCGAACAAGTCTCACAATAATAACCGCAAGCACAAAACCCAATACAAGATAAGCACCCCTCTATAAACCATATTATAGAAACAACTCTTTCAGATGAAGCACGTTTTTCAATCCATATTGTTTTGCCTCGCACTGACCGCTGCCAACGCCCAAAACCAGGCAAACACAACAAAACCCGACATCGAATATTCCATCAACACACGCAACTACATCCTCGGAGGCGTAACAATTGACGGGGTCAACGACTATGACTACGACCAGCTGCTCAGAATATCAGGACTCGTCATAGGGCAAACCATTACCTTTCCTAAAGCAGAAGGTGAAGTGACAACAGCCCTGCGCAACTTATGGGACCAGCGAGTATTCTCGGATGTAAGCATAACAGCCGACAGCATTGTAGGACGTAACATCTATCTGCACATTCAACTTGCACCCCACCCTAAACTATCTTCTGTAACCTACAGCGGAATCAAAAAATCTGAACGAGAAGACCTTGAAGAGATCTTTCCGCTTAAAGAAGGCAGCGTAATCTCGGTAGACGTGATAAACCGTATAAAGTTTGTCATCAACAAACACTTCGGGGAAAAAGGATTCAAAAATGTCACAACAGAAGTAATACAGCGCAATGACCCTAAAGACAAAAACAAGGTCACACTCGAGATAGACATCGACAAACACGAGAAAGTCAAGGTGCACCGCATCTACATTACCGGAGCCGACCAAGACAAAATTAACAAGCTCAAGGCATCGATGAAGAAAACACGCGAGTCGGGCAAGTTGCGCAACATTCTGAAGAGCAAGAAATTCATAGAAGAAAAATACAAGGAAGACAAAGCCCTCTTCATCAAACGCTATAACTCATGGGGCTATCGCGATGCCTATATCGTAAAAGACAGTATTGTTCCCTACGACGACAAGCACATCGACATATACCTCAATGTCAGCCAGGGCGAAAAATACTATGTGCGCAACATTTCGTGGATAGGCAACTCCATATACTCAACCGACGCCCTCAACAACAGCCTCGCCCTTAACAAAGGCGATGTCTACAATCAGGAACAGTTAGAAAAACGCCTTCACGAGGATGCCAACTCCATTGGCAACGAATACTATAACAACGGATACGTGTTCAGCAGCATAGAACCTGTTGAGACACAAGTTGTAGGCGACTCCATTGATCTGGAAATACGCATCCGCGAAGGTAAGCAAGCCACACTCAACAAAGTGGCCATTCTCGGCAACGAATACGTTTTTGAGGATGTGATACGCCGTGAGCTGCGCACCAAACCCGGTGACCTTTTCAGCAAAGATGCCATCATGCGCTCACTCACCGACCTTGGTCAGATGGGCCACTTCGACCCCGAAAAACTTGAGCCAGACATCAAGCCCAACGAGTCAGACGGAACCGTGGACATCACCTACAAACTGTCGCCTAAATCAAGCGACCAAGTTGAATTCTCCATGGGCTATGGTACCACTGGCATCACAGGGCGTATAGCTGTGAAGTTCACAAACTTCGCCATACAGGAACTTTTCAAGAAACACGCAACAAGCCGCAAACTTCTGCCACAAGGCGAAGGACAGACCGTAGAACTGGCAGCCCAAACAAACGGCACATATTACCAGCAATACAGTCTCTCGTTTCTGGATCCGTGGTTCGGCCGCAAGCGTCCCAACCAATTCTCTGCAAGCCTGTTCTATAGCAAGCAGACCGATGTAAACAGCAATTACTACAACTCGGCCTACTACAACAACTACTACAACAGCATCTACGGATATGGCACATCGTCGGGCAACTACAACTACGCCGACTTCTATGACCCTGACAAGTATGTACAGATTTTGGGTGGAACTGTAGGTTGGGGCAAACGTCTGCGCTGGCCCGATGACTTCTTCACATTCTCTGTGATGGCAACATTCCAACGCTACATTCTGAAACAGTGGCAGTATTTCATAATGACCGATGGCAACTGCAATAACTTCAACCTCACATTCAGCCTCAACCGCAACTCATCAGACCAGCCGTTCTTCCCGAGAAAAGGTTCAGACTTCTCATTGAGCGTTTCAGCCACTCCGCCATACTCGCTGTGGGACAACAAAAAATATTCTGCTCTTGCCAACAACAGAAACTCCGCTACTTACCAACGAGAGATGAAGGAGAAATACCGCTGGGTGGAATACCACAAATGGAAATTCCGCCTAAAGACATATACCGCACTTACCAACGCCAACAAGTGCCCCGTCCTCATGACACGCACAGAATTCGGCATTCTTGGCTACTACAATCGCCACAAACCGTCTCCGTTTGAAACATTCTATATGGGCGGTGATGGCATGTCAGGCTATTCCTACGGCTACGCCACCGAAACAATCGGTTTGCGCGGTTATGACAACGGCTCGCTAACCCCGGCCGGCAATGAAGGCTACGCATACAGCCGCATGAGCCTTGAGATACGCTATCCCCTCATGTTGGAGTCTACAAGCATCTACGCTCTAGGATTTCTTGAAGGCGGAAACGCATGGACACGAACCTCAAAGTTCAACCCCTTCGACATGAAACGTTCTGCCGGAGTCGGCGTACGTCTCTTCTTGCCAATGATAGGCATGATGGGTATAGACTGGGCCTATGGCTTTGACAAGGTATTTGGCACAAGATCTTCGTCAGGTTCACAGTTCCACTTTATTATTGGACAGGAATTCTAAATAACACAACATATTATTTTGTCATGAAAAAGATTATCACGTTGCTGCTGCTTGCCTCCGCAGCCATCATGCCATCTATGGCACAGAAATTTGCCCTCGTAGACATGGAATACATACTCAAGAACATACCTGCATACGAGCGTGCAAACGAACAGCTCAACCAGACATCAAAGAAATGGCAGGCCGAAGTCGAAGCCGTCAACCTGCAAGCCCAGACTCTCTACAAAAACTACCAGAACGAAGTGGTGTTCCTTTCTGCCGAGCAAAAGAAAACACGCGAAGAAGAAATACTGAAAAAAGAAAAAGAAGCGTCAGACCTCAAGAAAAAATATTTCGCACCAGAGGGAGAACTTTTCAAGAAGCGTGAGAGCCTCGTTGGACCCATACAAGACGAAATCTACAATGCCGTCAAGGCCATAGCCGAACAAAAAGGCTACCAGCTTATCTTAGACCGCGCAAGCGACAATGGCATCGTCTTTGCCTCACCATCTGCCGACATTTCTAACGATGTGCTTGCCAAATTGGGATATTCCAAATAAAAAAGCTATCTTTGCAAGTCTAAAACAATAATCTTAAAATAATTACTTCACAATGAAAAAAATTATCCTCGCTGCGCTTTTGCTTGCGCCAATGACTATGTTCGCACAAAAGTTCGGTCATTTCAATTCACAAACCCTCATGCAGGAAATGCCGGAAGTAAAGGCCCTACAGACTGAGATGCAGAACATCGAGAAACAATACGACAAAGAACTCGAAACAATGCAAACAGAACTCAAAAACAAATACACTGCCTATATGACCCAAAAGGACTCTTTGCCACAAGGAGTGCAGCTGCGCCGCGAGCAGGAAATCACTGACCTGCAGCAACGCCTCCAGCAAACCTCGCAGACCTACAAAGAAGACTTTGAGAAGCAGTACACAGAGAAGATGCAGCCAATACAGCAGAAGATAATGAACGCCATCAAAGAAATAGGCGAGGCAGGCGGCTATGTATACATCATGGACCTCACCAACGGCATCCCGTATGTATCAACAACACTCTCTACTGATATAACTGCTGAACTAAAGGCAAAACTCGGAATGAAATAAAGGAGAGACCTCCTTTTCTATTTACACAAACACACGACAAATAAGGGTTCAAATCTCGCACACAGGCGGATTTGAACCCTTATGTCGTATTATCTTGCCGGGAACAAATTTATTGTCTCAAAGAAACTGACTGCCAGCTTTCTGAAACGATTTAAACCAAATCGGTCGTTAAGACTTATTGAGTTAATCATTGGCATTTCGGCCGAAATCGACATCCCTTTCGGCCGAAATGTGATTGCGTTTCCACCGAAATGCAACTGCGTTTCGGCCGAAACGAATGAGTCAGGTCTGATTTACCAAAGCTTGCATCAACGGCAGGCGGCATAAAAATATATACCGTTCATTTCCCAAGGCTTAGCCTCGGGAAATGAACGGCCGTGCTTAGGCCCTCCCTTTATCCCACCTGCGACAAATATAAGGAACAAGTCAAGCTACTCGGTCACCACAGTATAGAGCGGCAGTTCCTTTGGAAATACATCGCGCCCATGCAGTCCCTCGTCGGTTATTTCAAGGAGAAATGAGGCGTACACCGCCTTTGGGTTGAACTGTTTAACCAATTTGTAGGCGGCCAATGCAGTGCCGCCAGTAGCAAGGAGATCATCATGAATCAATACAACATCGTCTGTACTGATGGCGTCTTCTGCCATCTCAATGGTATCTGTGCCATACTCCTTGGTATAGGTCTCACTTTTGGTCTTGACTGGCAGCTTGCCTGGCTTGCGGGCCATAACAATTCCCACGTGGAGCATTTTCGCCAAAATAGCCCCTACAAGAAAGCCTCTTGACTCAAGGCACACCACCTTTGTTATACCCTTGTCGGCATATTGGCGATACAGGTCGTCAGCCATTATATTGATACTATCGGGATCCATCAGCCACGATGAGATGTCGCGAAACAAGATTCCTTCCTTAGGGAAATCCTTTATTCTGCGCAATTTGTCACTAAGATATTGTTTTTCGTTTTCTTCCATTACGTTTTAATGAATAACTATAATGCAAATATAGCCACATTTGCTCAAATTACAGACAATAAAGCCGAAAAACAGTCGCCGAGAGTGAACTTTCAACATATTTATATTATATTTGTGCCAATAATATCTAACTACTAACTGACAACATTATGAAACTTCGCTTCCTCTCAATTTTTATGGTTGCCTTGGCCACCTGCCATAATGTCCATTCACAGTACAGTAATGTGGCCTACAAAGACGGCACGGTAAGATTTACTGTCATTACTGACGGGGCTGTCAGGCTTGAGTACTCCCCCACCGGACAATTTACAGACAACGCCTCACAGGTGGCAGTGATACGTTCCTATCCGAAGAGCGACTACACCGTCAGGCAATACGGCTCTACTGTAACCGTCAGCACACCCAAAATGGTTGTTAGGTACAAAAAGGGCAGTGGCAAGTTTACTTCCCAAAACATAAGCATCACCTCCGCCAAAGGGCAGCCACCATTCAGGTGGACACCAGGAGTAAAGGATACTCTCAACCTTAAGGGCACTTACCGTACTCTTGACGGCTTTGACGGAGAATATTGTGGCAACTTCAAGATGCCGCTGTGTCAAGGTGTGTTGTCACGCTCGGGGTGGACACTGATTGACGACTCGAAATCATACCTCTTTGACAATGACAAGGAATGGCCTTGGGTAACAGAACGTCCACAGACAACCGACAGTCAAGACATGTACTTCATGGCCTACGGCACCGACTACAAACAAGCCCTCAAAGACTTTACCGTCTTTGCCGGCAAGGTCCCCCTGCCGCCCCGCTATGCATTCGGTTACTGGTGGAGTAGATATTGGAGCTACTCCGACACAGAACTGCGCCAACATCTTGACCACTTTGACAACTGGAACATTCCGCTTGATGTGCTCGTAATTGACATGGACTGGCACTACAGCGACGGAGTTAGAGGCGGTTGGACAGGCTACACGTGGAACAAGCAGCTGTTTCCCGACCCCTACAAGTTTCTTAATTACCTGCGTGATGAGCGCAAACTCAAGGTGACTCTCAATATACACCCTGCCGATGGCATACGCCCATTTGATACTCCATTTAAGATGATGGCAGACTATATGGGTGCAGACACTTCCAAGACCAGCCAAATTCCCTATGAAGGCAGTAACAAGAAATTTATGAGCGGACTGCTCGACAAAGTGCTTCGCCCCATGAACGAGCAGGGGGTCAGTTTCTGGTGGCTCGACTGGCAACAGTTCATGAACGACCGCAAACTTACCAATCTCAGCAACACGTGGTGGATAAACTACGCATTCTTCTCCTACATGCAAAGAAAACAGTCTGCCCGTCCAATGCTCTACCACCGTTGGGGAGGGTTGGGCAACCACCGCTACCAGATAGGATTCTCTGGCGACAGCCACATCACATGGAACAGTTTGAAATTCCAACCATACTTCAACTCTACCGCCTCAAATGTGTTGTACGGATATTGGAGCCATGACATCGGTGGGCATCAGGGAAACGGTATCGATCCCGAACTATATGTCAGATGGATGCAGTTCGGAGCCCTAAGCCCCATTCTGCGCACCCACTCCACTAAACAGGCCAACCTCAACAAGGAGCCATGGACGTTTGACTATAAGACTTGTGACATTCTGCGCCAGATTGTTTTTGACCGCTACGCAATGGCACCGTACATCTACACCATGGCGCGTAAAACCTATGACGATGCGGTATCGCTCTGCCGCCCCATGTACTACGATTATGCTACAGATCAGAAAGCATACGACTGCAAATACCAATATATGTTTGGCGATCAGATGCTCGTCTGCCCTATCGGAGAGCCGATGAAAGACCGTCAGTCAACCGTCAGTGTATGGCTTCCGGAAGGCAACGACTGGTATGAAGTGTCAACTGGCACACTGCTCAACGGGAACCAGGAAGCGAAACGTATCTTCCTGCTTGATGAATATCCGCTGTATGTAAAAGCCGGCAGCATACTGCCTACCTATACCAACCACGTCAAAAACTTGCAAGGCAACGAGAACAGCCTTACACTGACGGTGTATCCCGGCGCAGACAATGGTGAGTTCACTCTCTACGAAGATGCTGGCGACAGCAAGGACTATGACACACAATATGCCACCACACGGTTCTCACAAAAACGGCAGAATAACACGCTGACTGTAGACATCGCTCCACGCAAGGGATTCTACACTGGCATGCCCACCACCCGTAAATGGCGTATCAAAGTGCTCTGCTCGCAGATGCCGCTGAAAGTCCAGCTCGGACAGACAGACATCAAATACACCTATGACGCCAAAGATTTGGCCCTGCTGATAGACCTGCCAGAAGTTCAGGCCACCAACGCTCAGACTCTAATAATAACCTATCCGCACTACGCCAATGCCACAGACCTTGCCGACGGCACTGTCGGGCAGATGAGACGCGCCGCCAACGCCCTCATAGATTACAGAAAAAAGAACTGCAGCCTTAACCGTACTGACGAACTTGCATCTATGGAGACAGTGGCGGAGGCTATTAACTACAACCCTCAGGAACTGAACAGGATAGTCAGTGACTTCCGCCAGAGCCTCAAGCAGTTATCCAAAATCCTTAACGATAATAAAATCAACGGACAAGACTCCACAACAATTCTGAGAGCTATGGGCATGTAGCCCCAAAAATGTTTACCTGTGTGTCTGACACGCCCACAAACAAAAAGTCCCTCAACCATCGTTTGGTTGAGGGACTTTTTGTTTGTGGAAATCAGGCTGGCAGCAAAACTACTTTACTAAGAAGCATCTGCCCTTGACGACATAGACACCCTTGCCAAGTGAGCGGATATTCCGCGAAGATACCTTTGAAGCCACCTTAACGCCCGAGATATTATAGACATCCGTAAGTTCATCGGGCGCCAGTTCACCAGCAACATCCTCCACGCCTGTCATGCTGTAGTCGAGATGATTCGTTCTAAGCGTACTGCTTGTCTCGCCACCATTAAGTTTTATGAAGCAGCGTGAAGCGAGAATGCCATTTGGCACTTCGCTAACATCAACAAAGGTTGCTGCAGAGTTATCTTTCACGAGAATGCCGTAGATGCCTTCAGAACTTCCAGCCTCGGTTGCGCCTCCAAATATCACTGTGGTACCAGTGTTATCCGAAAATTTAAGTTCTACCGGGCCTGTGGATACATGTGCATCGCTCTGACGTATTTCACGCACTCCGCTTTCAAGGGTAGAATAGAGTATATACGGTGTGTTCGCCTTAAGTCCGTCAGGTTTCACGTCCTTGAAGTTTAGTTTGGTGGCAACACCCGTGTTTTCCACTCCTACCAAAGTTTCCAGACGGCACTCCTCACCGAAGATGCTGTTGACCTCATCTGTCGTCAACGACACCGGCAGGCAGATGGTGTTCCACCCTTTGTGGATAAAGCGGTAGATAGAAAGGTCTATCGTCTGACCGTTATAAGCGGTAAGGTCTTTGGGGCTCACCGTATTGGTGACAACCCTCTGCTGTGCGCTAACCGTGTTGAAAGTCATGCATGCCACGGCCACAAGTACCAAGTTCTTCAATGTAATCTTTTTCATAATGCCGTTATATTATAAGTGATTGTTCACAAATACTGTTTGCTGCGTATTCTATCATCTACCTCTGGCTCAAAGGCCTTACGGTCTCTTGATGCGGGCTGGAACACCCATAGCAACGCCATACGAAGGCACGTCATGCGTCACCACTGCACCCGCAGCCACCACAGCTCCCTTGCCTACAGTTACTCCCGACAATATCACCGCCTTCGGGCCGATTACCACATTGTCCTCAATAATCACTGAACCATGAGTGACAAGCTGACGATCCTGCGGAAGTATATGAAGCGACTCGACATCGGTCTTGCCGCACTGATGGTCGGTTATCAGCACATCATGGCTTATCAGCACGTTGTTTCCGATACGCACATCACGTATGGAGCTGACACGTACGTTGCGCTCGAAAGTCACATTGTCGCCGATAGCAATCTTTGGAGTATAGTTGCCCGTAGAGATGCTTTGCAGATGCAGCCCAGGCTTTGAACAAAAACCAGTACCTATGGTTATATTCTTGCCCTCAACAACTACAGGAACCTCCACCTGGCACCCTTTTCCAGAACGTACTCTGTAGCGGAACCGATAAGTGGCGAGGCTGTTTCTGAACTGTTGCAGAGCCCGTGTTACCAGAGTGTTGCAGATGAGCATCGTAATGCCGGCCAGCACCACTGTAAGCGTCTTACGCACCACGGCAAACAAAAAACGTACCACACGCCCCCAAACCTTGCCAGACACGCACATCTTAAGTACAGACGCCACCGGACGCCAGCCAAGATATTGCTTGACAGTCTGCCTCCCAGCCTTGGCATCAAGTCCCTTTGCTCCCCTGCGCAGCACAAACAAGCGTACAATCAACGGCAACAGACAGTCGCTCACACTTGTCTTCATCTTCATTATAGTGGCCGGCGAAAGACTGACCGTTCGACTTTCAGCCTCGTAACTGTCAAACACCGTAAGAAGGTTCTTTACATAGATTCGTATAGGGTCACGGGCCTCCTGCACGGGATTTACAGGAGCATCGTTGAGTAACCTCGGGTTATAGATGGCATTTTGCTTGCCCGACAAGGCAACATGCAGCAATAGCGGTACGGCAGGTATGCCCGTGCCTACACCAAACTCCCGAGGGTCATAGCCTCGTATGAAGTCTGTGCGTATGATATTACAGCTGGTATCAATAATACCCATACGCACTACCTGCAGAAAGTCATCGATGTCAACGTATTGTGTCAGGGTTTTGCGTGTCCTCGCATTGAGAGACAGGTAGACAAGCCCAAATTCATTTTTCTCCAACACTTGCAGCATGTCGCCAAAACGCTCTACCCTAACAACATTGCGCGCATCAAGCATCCAAATGTATTTGCTGCGCATAAGAATGGCCTGATTAATGGCAAACATAAAACTGTTGTCACGACTCAGATTGTCGGTGTTGCAGATATATTTAAAGGGCACACGACCCTCAAACTGCCTGACCATGGAAGAGGTACCGTCGGTAGAGTCATTGTCTACAATTATGACCTCCATACGTTCCTGCACACTGGCATCAAGCAACGCCAATCGCAGGAGTTGCTGCTTGAGCGACAAGACATTGTTGCGTGTTCTTATGCACAAAGTCAGGATTTTGCCGTAATTAAAAGTCAGTTGGGGCATCTTCTACTTGTCAGGATATTTTAGTTTCTTTTGGTCTGTTCCTATTGTTGCGGAATGTGTGTCATTATTTTGTTTTGCCACCTGTTGTGGCGGGCTTATGGCTATACAACTGGCGGTCGACAAGAATAATGTCAGTTGGTTTGAGTTTCACTGCTCCGGCTGTTTTCGCCTTGAAATGCAACACAACCAGAACAGCATCACCATTAAGCGGCCGTTCATTGTCTACCCCTACGAAAGTTGGATAAAACGCCTTGGCGCCATCAGTGTGAAGGCGGTCACGGCTGAAATTTGTGAACAACTTGGCATCTTGCGGTTCGTTGCCGATATATTGTAATTGCTTTTCGGAATAAGGAACAGACAGACTGAAAGCGTTGACATTGCGCAGTCCCTGTCCCTTTATGGTCACAACAACATCCTCGCCAGTCTTGTAGGCCGACTTGTCGGTTTCAATGGTGATATTGCCGTCCACTCTCTCGCCAGAGGGTGTCGTAAAACCACCTTCGCCAACCTCTACTGCTACGTTGGAGATGTCATAGGCATCAATGAGTCCGTTGCCGTTGATGTCTCCCTTTGACACATAACCCTCAAAGTCTGAATCGCCCTGACGGAGACCCGTATAGTTCATATATGATGTAAGGTCGTTGCTGTCAAGAATGCCATCATTGTTAATATCGCCTGGCACATAGTAAGCGGAACCCGGCACACGGAATATATATAGTTCGCAACCTGAGCCGAAGTCCCCGAAGGCTTTCGTAACGTCAAGCTTCACATAGCGTGCCTTAGGATTGTCTTTAAAGGCGATTTCCTTCAACTGAGAATCACACGCCCAATTAACCTTGCCAACTTCCGTCCACACTTCCTTGTCCATGCTTATTGACACGTTTGCCTCAAGAATAATGCCGTTCATACCCGAACGACGTGGCAGGTATTGTAGTTTATCGAGCGTGTTGACAGAATGCATATCAACCAGCAGTTCGAACGGCACGGCTTTCTTGCCATACTCTGTATGCCAGCCTGTTTCAGCATCAAAGTCAAATAGTTTGGCTGGGGTTTCGCCACCCTGCGATGGGAAACTGCAGGTGGCCGTCATGCCCTTCACGGCAAACTCAAACGGGTCGTCGCTGGTGGTTGCAACGAAATCTGTCCAGTCTGACACTTTGCCTGGAGCTGCTGAGCGCACCTTAAACGAATATTGCGTTTTAGGTTTGAGGTCTTCAAACAGAAATTCATTGCCGTGTATATCAAAATAGTTCATGCCATTGAACTCAATTTCATAAGCTTGAGCATCAGTCACATCCTCCCAATTAAGTCTGAGACTGTATGGTTTGCGGTCTGTCTCCCTAACATTAACATTGACAGGTTTAGCAAGGGTAACAGCAGGAATGCCAGCAATACGTGAAGACACCGTCTTTGTCTCGCCACACTGCACCATGATATCTACTGCCACAGGATTTTGGGTAACATCAGTCTCTGGCAGTTTTATGTTGATGCCGTTTGCTGCTGTCATGCGCAATGCATTATTGCCATCTTTAACCTCTGTGGAGAAGAACTTGCTGTAATCTACACCATAGCCGAGACAATATGCCGGCTTAGAACTGCTCTCAAGCTCTTCAATAGTCTTGACAGCTCTCAGCTTCATTTTTTTTCTGCCAATAGTGGCCGTAATTTTGTCTACAGATTTGAAGTTGCCGACAACACGCAACAGCGTTGCCTTCATCGCTTCCATGCCAGAGAATGTCCCCTTGACAGGACTGACGCTGATATTAACATGGTCATCACTTGCCTTGGCAGTAACAACGGTGCTTGAACTTTCACCGTTGAGATAGGCTTGGGTAGTGCCATCGTCATCATATTCACTGAAACTTACTTCACCGCCCCACTTTGGATAGATTTCATAGATGCGGAGTTTCTTGTTGATTTCACTGACATTATTGTTGGCTGCGGTCATTGGGATGATTGAACCTGATTTAACAAACACGGGCAGCTTCCAAAGCGGAGCATCGAAGCTGTTGAGTACGGCACCGCCTTGATAGACATTCCCGGTAAAATAGTCCACCCATTCACCTTCTGGCAGATAGATGTTGTTGCGGATATCATTACCAAGAGAGTCTGCCGCTGTGTTACGGTATATTGGTGCTACAAGAAGGCTTGGCCCATACAGATATTCATATTCCGTAGCCTTGCCGAGAGTATACTTATTGGGGTCTTCAAGGAAGATGGCACGTATCATCGGTTTGCCGTCCACAGCCTCGTGAGCAATACTGTAAGCATAAGGCAGAAGCATTGACTTCATTTTAAGGTAGGCACGGTTAAGGCTTGTGGCTGGTTCACCGAGAGCATGCGGATATTTCTCGTTTGACCCCCATCCGTCCATATTGAGCTGCATCGGGGTAAAGGTCTTCCATTGGAAGTCCCTGATGTTTACTGCCAAATTCTTGCCGCCGAAGATACCGTCCATGTCAGATGTGATATTCGGCTGGCCAGCAAGACCCGAACCGATATATGTTGGAATATGGAAGCGGATGTACTCCCAATTGCCACCAGTCTGGTCACCGCTCCACACACCACCATAGCGCTGTGTACCTGCCCAACCATCGAGTGTAATGATAAAGGGGCGCGCGTTGTCGCCATACTTGGGCATCGATTCTGCCACGTCAGCAATGCCGTTGAGTCCAAAGGAATAGCCTGCACCTACCCACGCCACATCGGTCTTAAGCACGCGCACACCAGCATCACGTATTTCTTTGACAATATCACGTTGTAGCAAGGCCGAGATAGTGTCTACAGGGTGCAGATTGCTTTGAGTCCAAAGGCCTATCTCTACTCCATTTTTGCGTGCGTAGTCACCAAATGCCTTAAGATTGGCAATATTGCCGTCAAGTGTTGTTGTCTGACCATATCCTGCACCGTAGCCATCGTTGGGCAGAACCCATCCAAGAGGCATGTCGTGTTTTTTATAGCGGTCGATGACTGCACGTGCAGAGAACTGGTAATTGCCGTCAAGTTCACCATTCAAGCTCTCACGAATGCCACCGTTGTCCTTCTGATCCTCCTTGTAGTATTTGCCGTCCTCAAATTTCACCACCATATATCCAGGCTTGTCAACCTCTTTCCAATAGTCGCGGTTGTAGGCGTTGAGATGCCCCTCATAGAAGCCGAACTTAGGAAGAAGCACAGGGTTGCCGGTCAACTGATAGTAATCGTTCAGTAGCTGCACCGGAGTTTCGTCTACCATGACAAAGCAGTCGAGGTAGTCGGCATCGTGGCTCAACCTTACGACACCATCATCCTTGCTACCGAAATCATAGCGTCCAGGCTTAAACGTGTAAGCCATAAAACCATAACCATTGGTTGACCAATAATACGGGGCCGGCGAGCATACGCCACCGTCTGTCCAACTGTTTTCGTTCACGATATTCACTACGTTGCCCTTATGACTGAAGCGGCCGTTCTGAATGCCAGCACCATAAAAATATTCGTCAGGCTGGGCGTTCAGCGATAATGTCACCTTGTTCCCACTGATTGCGGCCGGAGACTTCTCTGCCATTACGGTGCGCCCATTTTTAAGATTCGTAACACTGATGGCTCCATCTTGCTTTCTTACAGTTATCGCAACATGTGGCGTCTTTATCACAAAGTCGCCATTCTCTTTGCTAAGTTTGACTCCCCCAACGGGCTTCATCGGATTAGCCACCAGTATCTGCGCCTCCGGCTTGGCCTCTGGACTGCGGAATACAACACCGTTTTGCGAATCCTGGAACAAGCGGAATATGTTTGGCCCATAGAATTTGATATATTTTCTACCTCCACTCTCAAACTGAAGAACAACAGTGTTTTCCTCAGAGCCGACAGTGCAAGAAATCACAGCATCAGCTCCATCGTCAGAAGCAGGTATTTTCGTCTTGGAATCAGACAAGCCTATCCCCCACTTGTAAGGCACAGCCTCTGCGGGCAATAGATTGACGCATCCCAAAACCAATAGCGCCACACATACAGACAACAAGTTTTTCATGATAAGATGTTTTTATACTTTTCTTTGCAAAGATAGTGCAATTCGAGAGCAGAGTATCAAGCCTGCTTGAATGTCCTGCCAAGAAGCACCCTATAATATGCAAAGATAAAGAAATAATGCAATATTACTGCCACAAATCTTACGCTTTTTTACGCAAACATGTCTGTTCTGACCCAAAAGGTTTCTTTCAGCATACGTCCTTTCTTCCTTTTGGCTTTCATTAAACCCAAATCGGTCATTAGGTCGTAAATGACATCTTTTTATTACTTCTTATTGCCTTTTGTTTTTTATAAGGCAACTGCCGCTAACAAGTCTCGCCGTCCTGCATCTTTGCCTCGTCCCAGACGGCATCCATTTCTGCAAGCGTCATATCCTTTAGGTTACGGCCTTGCTTGAGAGTCTTCTGCTCAAGGTAATTGAAGCGCGAGATAAACTTGCGGTTAGTCCTTTCAAGAGCTGTGTCGGGATTTATGTGATAGAGACGTGCAGCGTTTATAAGACTAAACATCACATCGCCAAACTCCGCTTCCATCTTGTCTGCATCCATATGTTCCACCTCGTCTTGAAACTCTCGTATCTCCTCCTTTACCTTATCCCAAACCTGCGAGCGTTCCTCCCAGTCAAAGCCCACATGGCGAGCCTTGTCTTGAATGCGATAAGCCTTTATAAGCGACGGCAAAGAAGCTGGCACGCCCGACAATACGGTCTTGTTGCCGTCTTTTTCCTTCTGCTTTATCTGTTCCCACGTGTCCTCCACGGCATCAGCAGTCACGGCCTCCACATTGCCATAAATGTGTGGGTGACGAAAGATAAGTTTCTCACACAAACGGTTGCACACTTCTGCAAAATCAAATTCTCCTTTTTCTTCTGCAAACATAGCATAAAAGCACACGTGCATCAATACATCGCCCAACTCCTTGCACTCTTCTTTGCTATCTCCACGTATTATGGCATCGCTCAGTTCAAAAACCTCTTCAATTGTGTTGGGGCGCAAGGACTGGCTTGTCTGTTTGGAATCCCAAGGGCACTTTTGGCGAAGCTCTGCAAGAATATCAAGCAGACGGTTAAACGATTTCAGTTGTTCTTCTCGGGTTGACATAATATTTCCTTTATTTTACAACAAACCCAAGCCTGCCATTTTTCACAACAGGCTTGGGCCTCTGGGGTATGTTATTCCTCTTGACGGATTTTTATATTCTTATACGACAAATCGCTCCGTTACTGCTTTCTTAGCGAAGCAAGGGTTTCCTTGATAGCGGAAATCTTTGACTCTGTATCGGCAAGTTTTTTGCGTTCAAGTTCTACCACCTGAACCGGAGCATTGTTCACAAAGCGTTCGTTGCCAAGCTTCTTCTGTATGCCAATGAGGAAGCCCTCCAGATGCTTGAGTTCAGCTTCCTGCTTTTTAATCTCAGCTTCAAGGTCAATCAGGTTGCCCACCGGCACTGCATATTCATCGGTACCGACCATGAACTTCACTGCATCACCCGAACTGTCATCACTCTCACGTATGCCACTGAGATTAGACATTTTTAAAAGCACAGGATTATATGCCTCCCAGTTGTTCTTGCCAATGGCGATGAGTTCCAACGGTTCTTTAGGAGCAATGTTTTTCTGGTTACGTACAGCGCGCACGCCAGCCACTATTTTCTTGACGGTTTCAAACTCTACCACTACAGTCTTGCCCTCGGCATCAGACACACCTGCATCGAGCACGCTTACCATGATGCTCTCACCGTCCTTACGGTCGTATATGTGTTGCCACAACTCCTCCGTAATAAACGGCATAAACGGATGAATTATCTTCATCAGCTTGTCGAAAAACCGAAGCGTAGCATCATAAGTATCTCGGTCAATGGGTTGTTGGTAGGCAGGCTTTACCATCTCCAGATACCACCCAGAGAACTCATCGGTAAAGAGTTTGAATGCAGTCATGAGCGCCTCGTTGAGACGATACTTTGAATACAAGTCGTCCATTTCGGTCACAGTGGCTTTCAGTTTGGCATCAAACCACTTGATGGCCATGCGGCTGACTTCTGGTTGTGGCAACACGGCAACCTCCCACCCCTTGACAAGGCGGAAAGCATTCCATATCTTGTTACAGAAATTGCGCCCTTGTTCGCACAGACTCTCAGCAAACAAGATGTCGTTACCTGCCGGAGCTGCAAGCAGCATTCCCATACGCACCCCGTCTGCACCATACTTTTCTATCAGATCGATAGGGTCTGGTGAATTGCCAAGAGACTTAGACATCTTGCGGCCTATCTCATCGCGCACAATACCAGTGAAATATACATTGCGGAACGGCACGTCGTGCATATACTCCTCGCCTGCCATTATCATGCGGGCCACCCAGAAGAAGATAATGTCTGGCCCCGTAACAAGGTCTGTTGTAGGATAATAGTATTTTATCTCGTCGTTGCCGGGATTGTTGATACCATCAAACAATGATATCGGCCACAGCCATGAAGAGAACCAAGTGTCAAGGGCATCCTCGTCGTGGCGCAACTGGTCGGCGGTAATATTTTCATAGCCCTTAATCTTGCGAGCTTCTTCGAGTGCATCCTCTACCGTGAGCGCAACCACATACTTCTCTTCCTCACCCTCTGCTGTTGGCAAGAAATAGGCAGGAATGCGATGTCCCCACCACAGCTGGCGACTGATACACCAGTCCTGTATGTTCTCAAGCCAATTGCGATAGGTGGTAACATATTTGGTCGGGTAGAACTTGATTTTTCCATCGAGCACAGGAGGCAGTGCAATGTCAGCAAAATGTTTCATCGACAGAAACCACTGTTTGCATAAGCGCGGCTCCACCGCTGTGTCTTGATTACGTTCAGAGTAGCCCACCTTGTTTTCGTAGTCCTCTACCTTTTCGAGCAAGGCAGCATCGGCAAGGTCTTTAGCAATCTGCTTGCGCACATCCATGCGATCCATGCCCACATAAAGTCCCGCTACCTCACTGATGGTGCCATCGGGGTTGAATATGTCGATAGTCTCCAAATTGTGAGTCTTACCAAGAGCATAGTCATTGACATCATGGGCAGGAGTGACTTTCAGACATCCTGTTCCGAACTCTATGTCAACATAGCGGTCTTCTATCACCGGAATGACACGGCCTACGAGAGGCACCGACACCTTATGCCCGCGCAACCACTGGTTTTTAGGGTCTTTCGGGTTGATACACATAGCGGTATCGCCCATTATTGTTTCCGGACGGGTGGTAGCTACCACGGCATAGTAGCCCTTTGCGTCCTTATGCAGCACTTCGCCATCCTGTCCCGTTGGGGTCACAGGATTTTCCTCGGCATCAGCCACATAATATTTAAGGTAATAGAGCTTGCTCTTCTCGTCATGATAAACAACCTCCTCTGTAGACAGAACCGTCTGGGCCTTGGGGTCCCAATTGACCATGCGCAATCCACGATATATCAGTCCCTTGCGATAAAGGTCAACAAAGACTTTCAGAACGCTCTCGCTGCGTTTTTCGTCCATAGTGAAAGCCGTGCGATCCCAGTCACAGCTGGCCCCCAATCGGCGCAACTGCTTGAGAATAATGCCTCCGTGTTCGTCAGTCCAGTCCCAAGCATGCTTCAGAAACTGTTCGCGGGTAAGGTCACGTTTCTTTATACCCTGTTCAGCAAGGCGGTTCACCACTTTTGCCTCGGTGGCTATGCTGGCATGATCCGTTCCCGGCACCCAGCAGGCGTTTTTTCCATCAAGACGTGCCTTGCGCACAAGAATATCCTGAATAGTATTGTTTAGCATGTGCCCCATGTGCAACACACCAGTTACATTTGGTGGCGGGATAACTATGGTATATGGTTCACGTCCGTCAGGTTTTGAACTGAAGAGCTTGTTGTCCATCCAGTATTTGTACCACTTTCCCTCCACTTCGGAGGGGTCATATTTGCTTGCGATTTCCATCTTTTTCGTGATTTCGTTATTTTAGTGCAAAAATAACATTTTTCTCGCAGTATTGTTGTGTTTTTTGTTGGTTTTATCCCAATTCGCTTCACATCCTATTATGTGTTGCCTGCAACCGCTCTTCAGAAAACACATGCACTTTATGGCCTCGCCCAGATTGTCTGTATAATCTGAACGAGGCCATGCATACTTATATTGACTCTTGCGAGCGAACCCCTACCCGATATCTTTACTTCATAAAAACGCTGGCAAAGAAAGGAAAGGGACAGTGTCAATTCACTTCTCCATTTTCATTCCCGACAAACTATACGGCGGGGCCCAACTGGTTGAAACTTCTTCCTGCGTAAGGCTAAACGTGCCAGATCCGTCACTATAGGTGCCGCCCATAGGCGAGGTAAACACCAGAATTTGCGTGCGCACCCTATGTGTTGACGAATAGTCAAACGAATAAGTGAACATTGCCTTATTTTTTTCTATCTTCATATAGGACGCCCTAAAATTCTTTGCATCCGTGTAGGTCTTCATCTTATAATTATGCACGGTATTATTGTCAGCGAACACCACCCACAACGTATAGAGTTTGGGAGTGCCGAGCATAAGCTTATTGTAGTAGAGCTCTTCTGGAGCATAGTCTTCGTCAGGCAAAGCTTTACCCTCAATTCTGAACGTACCGTTTTCACCATTCCCAGTGTAGGTGCCCGTGTTTTCGTCGTTGAACTTCAGAATGTAGTTTCTCATGAGGTCCAGTTTGTGTCCGTCCGTATAACTTACCGTCATCCATACCAGATCAAGATCTTTACGTTCCCATCTCACCTGCTGGAGTTGCGGATTGGTTTCACCGCCCAGCTTCAAGATTTCTGCCACCATTGAATGTGTGAGCTGCACTTCGTTGTTGCCCCACACCAGCTTGCGACCAATGATATCCTTAGGGGCATATTTCTGGTACTGCCGGTCGGTGCTGCGCACAAAATGTATGGTCATGTCCCCCAAATTCTTGTCTTTATAAGTCCATGTCATCATCTGTTTCTGCACATTCACCATTTTCATCTTGTATACTGTGATGCCGCTGTTGTCCTCACATGTCAGGGTGCCGTCGCCATTGTCACGCCAAGTGCCGTAGACGCTGCTTCCGTTCTTGTAGACAATAAACGTGTTGTCAGACTTGAAATCCATGTAGAAATCGCCAGACTCATACCACGCCGCCTGTTCCTTGTTGTTGGCATCTTTCCATGAAACCATATACACAGACCATTCGCCTACAATTTTGGAACCCGTAATATCATCAGACTTTCCGCCGTCACCGCTGCCAGAACACGACAGCATCACCGCAATGCCCAACAAGCACAAAAAATTAAATGTAGCTTTCATCATCTCATATTTTATAAAGGGGTTATTATTTTTCCGGGCTTAGAGGCAGGATGTTTGTCTCCTTGCTGACACGCACAAGTTTTTCCAATACTCTCGTCCGCACGAGAGTCGTCCCCTTATCTTCTTCGAAGACAGCCTCTATCTGCATCTGGTCACCACCGACCTCCAACAATTTGAACGACTTAAAATCTCCGCCAAGTGGATAAAAATTGCCATTATACAAGCTGTAGACAAGAATCCCGTCTTCGTGCCACATACCTATATCATCTGAATATTCCATAAAAGAAACCTTATTGTCGGCATAGACAACATAATAGTTGTTCTCTTCTTCCACGTTTCCTTTTTTCTCTTCCACAAGCACATCGTTTTCCCAACGGCTATACTCTTCGTACATTATTTTCCACGTGCCCACAATGTCATCTTTCGTGAGTTCGGAAGCGCTGCCTGATTCAATATAATTATACAGTGCCACAACATCGCTGGAATTAACTTTGCCGTCTTTGTTGAGATCATAACTTTGGGCGTACGACATAGACAAGCCACACGAAAGAACTAAAAAAAACATTAAGATTCTTTTCATAGAAGATATATTTTTAAGATTATTATTGTCGCAAAGATACAATAAATTTTCTAATACCAAAAGATTTCTTCAAATAATTTGACCATATGCGTCCATGCCGTGCCCGACACAAATCCACAAAAAAAACCGAGAGCTTCGCAGCTGTCGGTTTTTTAATTATCAACAATAAAATTAAAAATTATGAAATAAAACTTCTATCTTATTTTTCAGGTCCCCTCGGTCGCGGCCCGTGAGCCATGTTGCTGAGCATTTTGCGCTCAAAGGCTTTTTCTGCCACTTTTATTTTGAGTAGCTTAGATGCACTGACCACCTTCAGGAATTTCTTCTGGTATTTTTCTTCCAGTTCGATGATGTCTTCCTCGTTTTCCATCACGGCCTTGAGTATGGCAAGGCTTTCCGCATTGCTTAGGTTTCCTTTCCACGCTTTGCGCATCATCTTTCCGTTTTTAAAGCTCAGTTTGCGTTGCCGGTCCTTCATCTGATGAAACAAGGGGAAGAACGCACTTGCCTCTGCCTGGGTGAGGTCTGCCTTTTTAGTGATAAAGGCCATCTCTCTCTGCCGGTATTCTTCAGGCGAGAAGCGGGGACGGAAGGCATTTTTATGCCCTTCACCGTCAGGACATGCCGTTGCCCCGGCTGCAAGCAAGATGCAGACAACCAGCAGCATAAGTTTTTTTACAATATCTCTTACCATAGGTATCAAACGGTTTTATTCAGATTCTGTCAGACACGCAATGATGTCGTGGCTGTTTGGCATCATATAGTCGCAAGCCTCGTCAACGTAGGCATCTATCCACTCGTCAGAAGCGTTGTGCCGCTCTGCCGGAGCATCGCTGGCAAGGCGTTCGACTATTTCCTTTTCGCCAGCCAGCCTCTGCTGATATTTATAAACCCACACACCGAAATATAGCCCTCCGAACATGGCCGCCATATATATGTACGGCTTGAGTTTTGCATATATCTCTGATTTCCAGAACGGCACGGTATTCTTGCGCTCCACAGGGTCTACAGCCTCTGAAACACCCTGCATCATGCGTTGGGAGAGGTTCTCAAAATACCCGTCTGGTGTTTTGAACACCTGACGTCCGTCTGTCGGCTTATTTAAATCTGGTATCTTCATATCATTTCCTACTCATCATGTTAGACTCCAGCGTCACGCGATGGTTTAATCTGCTCCTTCAAAAAAATCCTCAATTTTTTTCACTGCAATATGGTAGGAAGCTTTCAATGCCCCCACTGACGTGTTGAGCACCTCTGACATATCTTCATACTTCATATTGTCATAATACCTCAAGGCAAAGACCTGCCGCTGCTTGGGGGGCAAGGTCTGAATGGCTCTTTGCAGATTCTTTTGTATTTCATCACCGTCAAAATACGCATCACTCTCAAACATGTTCTCGAGGTTTGCGTCTACGCTATCCAGACTTACAGTCTCCGCACGATGGCGCAGAAAGGCGAGGCTTTCGTTGGCGGCAATACGGTAGAGCCATGTAGAGAGCATAGAGTCTCCCCTAAAGGTGTCAATTGCATTCCAAGCCTTGATAAATGTGTTTTGCAACACATCATCGGCATCATCATGAAATGTCACCACACAACGTATCTGCCAGTAGAGACGCGAACTGTATTTGCCAACCATCTGCTCAAATGCCTTGCTCTTCTCCGCAGGGTTTCCGAGCATTGCTATAAGCTGTCTGTCGCTTGGGTATTGCGCCATCTGTGACCTCCTGTTAATCTTATCATACGATTGTGAAGCTGTCCGTTTCAACCAAAACACATCGGGGTGACAGGCTTCCTCTATAAAAAACACAAAGCAACCAGCCCTAAGTTGCCTGATTGCTCCGTCTCCTGTCAGTGTCTGCACCAGTTGTCAATACGCTCGTCACGATATTGTAAGCTTGCGCACAAACTTACCGACCTTCACCACATAGACTCCCTTAGCAAGTCCTGTAGATATCAGTTGGTCGTCATTCTCTATGACATGGGTTGCGGCCTGAGTGCCTGTGACATAGTAAATCTTCAGCGTCATTCTGGCAGCCCCCGTCACGCGCAGAGTACCGCCATTTGCAGAAACATTAATCTCCTGTGGCTCAGAAGCCGAGAGAGTCGTCTGCGTTGGCTCTGTCTGTGAAGCTATTGCCGAAACTGCCGGAAAAGCCATCAACATGCCTGCTGCCAATATGTACACTGCTATGCGGTTCACTGTTTGTTAAAGTGTTTGTTGTTTCGTATGCAAAAATAAGAACCTTTTTCTATAATACCAAATTTTGCGATTATTTTTTTTGTATTTTTATGGACGAAAAACCTTTTTTTGCTTTTCTTCACTTCAAAGCTCTCACTTTTTTTTCATAACAATCACGGGAGCAGAAGGCTAAGAACGGCCAGACTTCTTACCGCCATAACGCCTACCCACCTTCATCAACGCCAGGCCTACCACAATCCATATCAATTCACGGGCTCTCGTTATCAGCCCTACATAGACACCGAATGCCCCACTCAGCGACAAAGCACTCACTGAAATGGCAAAACCACCCTCACGGGCACCCAGCTGCATGGGAGAGAAGAAAAACAGATTGCCAAACAGCGAGGTGAAAGCCATTATCAACACACAGTCAAAGAAGTTGATGTCGCTTGTCAATATGCGCAGAATGAAATATATCTCCAACGATGTAAGCACCCTTGCAACAAACTCAAGAAAGAAAGAAGCATAGAATGTTGCCTCATGCCGAGAGTGGAGTTCGGCTATCTGGCGGTCTACGTTCACAAGATAATCTTTCTTGCCGTCATGTAGTCTTTTGAAATATTTGCCTACAAAAGGGATGCCCGACAGCCATCGCAACACCCTGACAATCATGCCGTGCTTGTAGCCCTTCATAAAGAAAAATATCGCCACCAGGCAAAACGCCGACACAGCACACAAGAAAAACCACACCGGCAAGCTCGGCATATACATTATAATATATAGCACCACCGATAACAACCAGAAACAGACATGACTGAAAATGTGCATCATCACATAGAGTATCACACTGCTTGTTGCCCGCTCGCTACCTACCAGAGGGCTGAGTTCCATTATACGATAAGGCTCACCGCCCATCAATCCGCACGGCGTGGCATAATTCAGAGCAAAACCCGAAATAGTCAGTTTGTAGACCTTGCCAAAACCCACGGGGGTACGTTTTCCTCCGCTGCGTATTATGAGATACCAGCTTGCGGCGTTCAACAGATAGATAAGTACCCACACACCCACCACGAGCGGGAACCACCCACCTGCCCTGCGGATATGCGCCCACAGCTCCATGTAGTCCATGTCAAACGTCAACAACATCACGACTACAGCCGCAACGCCAAGAAAGAAAAACACATTGTTCCAAAACCTGCTCATAAGCACTATTCCTTTTATCCCAAATCGGTCATTAGGGCTTGCTTGTATCTTGTTTTTCAGAAGAGTAGATTTTGTTTGGCTTTTAATGAGTAATAGCGAGCTATTGCGAATTAAAAACAAGCAAAAGGCACCTTATAAAACAAGAGACTGCAAGCTGTTCCAAAATATCACATTCAACGGCCTAATGACCGTTTTGGGTTTATCAGACCTTGACAACCAGCCCCTCCTGGGCGGCGATGGTGTCAGGAAAAACCTTACGCGCCTGTTCTACCAACACCGCCACGTCGTCCACCGTGGCCGAATAGTGGCCTATCATCAACCTTTTCACACCTGCCAGTCTGGCAATCTCCGCAGCCTGACCCGCCGTAGAGTGACAGCGCAAACGTGCTTTTATCTCCGCACCGTCAGGATAGGTCGCTTCATGATAAAGGAGGTCCACCCCCTTGACCAACGATGCCAACGATGGCATAAACGAAGTGTCGGAACAATAGGCATAGGAACGGGGCGGAACTGCCGGCGTAACAAGCCGACCATTGGGGACTATTGTGCCGTCTTCGCAGACCCAGTCCTTACCCGCCTTTATTCCGGGCAGATAACATACGGGAATATTGTAGAAGTCTGTCATCTCCCTGTTGATATGGGGCAACGAGGGTTTCTCCCTGAACAGGAAACCGCAACACGGCATGCTGTGTCTGAGAGGCAGAGTCCACACTTCCATGGTGCGATCTTCGTAGACCATGGCATTCACAGTGGTATCAATGGCATGAAACACCACTTCAAACTCAAGTTTATGGCAAAACAGCTCCATCTGCGCATTGAGCACATTTTGCAAACCGGCAGGGGCATACACGTGGAAAGCCTTGGTGCGCCCGAGCAGTCCGAAGGTGGAGATGAGTCCCACCAGCCCAAGGCAATGGTCGCCGTGCAGATGAGAAACAAACACATTGCGCAGCGCCATGAACTTGATTTTTCTCAACCTCATCTGCAACTGCGTACCCTCACCGCAGTCCACGAGCGACAACTTGTCGCGCATGTTGACAACTTGGGCAGAGGGGTTGTGCCTCAATGTCGGAGTGGCGCTACCACAGCCCAATATTGTCACCTCAAACTTCTCCATACTTATATATATTACTTTTCTCTTGCGATCCGCCAAGGGAGCAGAAAGTGCCATTTACCCTTGCCCGCATTGCCGACCAAAACTAAACCTTGACAAGCAAAGAGGTGGGGAGGGATTTCACGTTCCCTCCCCACCCGGAATTGGATTATATCAGAATCCCTGTCTGCCTGCGAGGCAGTCTGGAATTACTCTGCGCTGCTTTGTTCAGCAAGTTTTGCCTTGAGTTCTGCAAGAGCGTCATTGTCGGCAAGCGAAGTGGCAGCTGCCTGATTCTGTATTTCAGGAGTGTCGTTGCCTGACTTGCGCGGAGCTGAAGCCTTGCGCTGTTCGGCGCGCTGCTCATCTTCAAACACACGGCTGTGTGAGAGGATGATTCTGCGGGTTACCTTGTTGAATTCAAGAACCTTGAATGGGAGCTTCTCGTTGAGCTGCGCCTTGGTTTTGTCTTCCTTGATGAGGTGCTTTGGAGTAGCGAAACCATCAATGCCATATTCAAGCTGAATTACATCACCATTGTCGTGCTCTTCAATGATAGTACCCTCATGGATTGAGCCTACAGTAAACACTGTTTCAAATACATCCCAAGGATTTTCCTCACACTGCTTGTGACCGAGGCTGAGACGACGGCTTTCCTTGTCGATTTCAAGAACCACAACATCGATGTCGGCACCAATCTGGGTAACCTCCGACGGATGCTTAACCTTCTTTGTCCAAGAGAGGTCTGAAATGTGGATAAGACCATCTACGCCCTCCTCAAGTTCTACAAATACGCCGAAGTTGGTGAAGTTGCGCACCTTGGCAACATGCTTGCTGCCAACAGGATAATTCTCCTCGATATTCTGCCATGGATCCGGCTTGAGCTGCTTGATGCCGAGCGACATCTTGCGCTCTGTGCGGTCGAGTGTAAGTATTACGGCCTCAACCTCGTCGCCCACCTTCATGAAGTCTTGTGCAGAGCGGAGATGCAGACTCCAGCTCATCTCGCTCACGTGGATAAGACCCTCCACACTTGGAGCAACTTCTACAAATGCGCCGTAGTCGGTCATAACGACAACCTTACCCTTAATCTTGTCGCCAACCTTGAGGTTAGGATCAAGAGCATCCCATGGATGAGGAGTAAGTTGCTTCAAGCCAAGAGCAATTCTCTGCTTCTCCTGATCAAATTCAAGGATAACAACGTTAATCTTCTGGTCGAGCTGAACGATGTCCTTAGGATCGCTCACGCGGCCCCAAGAGAGGTCTGTGATGTGGATGAGTCCGTCAACACCACCGAGGTCAACAAACACACCGTAAGAGGTGATGTTCTTAACTGTACCCTCAAGCACCTGACCCTTTTCGAGCTTAGAGATAATCTCCTTCTTCTGTGCTTCAAGCTCAGCCTCAACAAGAGCCTTGTGGCTGACAACGACATTCTTGTATTCCTGATTGATTTTGATAACAAGGAATTCCATTGTCTTTTCAACGAATACATCGTAATCACGAATTGGCTTCACGTCAATCTGGCTGCCCGGGAGGAATGCCTCAATGCCGAATACATCGACAATCATGCCGCCCTTGGTACGAGCCTTAACAAAGCCCTTGACGATTTCCTTGTTCTCAAAAGCCTGATTGACACGATCCCATCCTTGTTTTGCACGAGCCTTCTTGTGAGAAAGAATGAGCTGACCTTTCTTATCTTCTTCCTTTTCGATATAAACCTCTACCTTGTCGCCAGGCTTGAGGTCTGGATTGTAACGGAATTCATTTGCAGAAATGACACCGTCTGACTTGTAGCCTATATCAACGAGCACCTCGCGCTTGTTGACAGAGATTACGGTTCCTTCAACCACCTCGTGGTTGTTGACCTGGCTAAGGGTCTTGCCGTAGGCTTCTTCAATCTCTTGCTTTTCTGTGTCTGCCACTGAAGCACCTTCTTCATAAGAGTCCCAGTTAAAGTCCTCTATTGGCATTACATCTTTTAAATTGTTCATTAAAAAATAGTTAAAAAATAAATAAATTAGACTTTATGTTGATTATTGTGCAAAAATCGCTTGCAAAGTTAAGCAAATAATCTCACAATCCACGCTTTACGTAAAGTTTTTTGCTCATCAGCGATAAAAAACACTTATACAAACACTTCATTTACACCTTATTTTATAATAACAGATATGTTCACACCTCAAACCGAGCAGACACGCAACACCTCCGCACTGCCCACAACACAAAGGGCGGCAAACACAAACACAACTGTCGCCTTTCGGCCGAAACGTTTCTGCATTTCGGCCGAAGTGGTGAAGCGTTTCGGCCGAAACGCCATCACGCACCGGCCGAAAGAGAACGTTTTGCACGTTCTTTGCGGTGGGGTGATAGTGTTTTTGCTTTCAATAAAACCGAAAACATCTTTGTTATGATGATGGTTTTATCTACCTTTGCAAAGGATAGGGCGCCCCGGGCAACCGGAAGTTGCTTTCTTCATGACTGCGCCTGCGCACCTGCCAGTCATCCGTAAAAACAGACTAACACTAATAAAATGAAAAAGATTCTTCTTTTAGGCTCAGGTGAGCTGGGCAAGGAATTTGTTATTGCCGCCCAGCGGTTAGGCCAACACGTTATTGCCTGCGACAGCTACGCCGGCGCACCGGCCATGCAGGTGGCCGATGAATGCGAGGTATTCTCCATGCTCGACGGTGAGGCGCTCGAAACCGTCGTACGCAAGCATAAGCCCGACATCATCGTGCCCGAAATCGAAGCCATACGCACTGAAAAGCTCTACGACTTTGAGAAAGAAGGCATACAGGTGACCCCCTCTGCACGTGCGGTCAACTTTACCATGAACCGCAAGGCCATACGCGACCTTGCCGCCAAAGACCTCGGACTTAAGACGGCCCACTACTACTACGCCAAGACCTTTGAGGAACTCAAGGCCGGAGCAGACAAAGTGGGATTTCCCTGCATCGTAAAACCGCTGATGTCATCGTCAGGCAAGGGCCAGAGCCTTGTCAGGGGCAACGATGACCTACAGCATGCGTGGGAATACGGCATGAGCGGCAGCCGCGGCGATGTCAAGGAGCTCATCATTGAGGAATTCATCGACTTTGACTATGAAATAACACTCCTCACCGTGACACAGAAGAACGGCCCCACCCTCTTCTGCGCCCCAATCGGACACGTGCAGAAAGGCGGTGACTACCGCGAAAGCTTCCAACCCATAGCGATGAAAGAGGAACACCTCAAGGAGGCGCAACGCATGGCTGCCGCCGTGACGGAGGCTCTCACAGGTGCCGGCATCTGGGGTGTGGAATTCTTCATCAGCAACAAAGGCGGTGTATACTTCAGCGAACTCTCTCCACGCCCTCACGACACCGGCATGGTGACGCTTGCCGGCACACAGAACTTCAACGAGTTTGAACTTCACTGCCGCGCCGTGCTCGGCCTGCCCATCCCATGCATCAAACAACTGCGCATAGGTGCCAGTGCGGTCATACTGTCTGGCATTGCCAGTCAGAACCAGCCAGAATATACCGGCCTGGAAAAGACCTGCGAGGAGGATGCCGACATACGCATCTTCGGCAAGCCCACCACACGCCTCAACAGGCGAATGGGCGTGGTGGTGTGCAACGGACCGCTCGACGGCAACCTCAACGCCCTGCGTGAAAAGGCCAAGAGACTGGCATCATACGTTGAAGTGAAATAATCCCTTACTATTCTTTTATAAAACCCAACTCGGCCATTAGGCTATCAAGCAATGACCATAAAGATGACATGACATTTGAAGAGGATATTGACAAATACGAAGCCTTGAGGCAGAAGTATCAGGCACAAATCATAGAGCACATGGACAATGGAGAATATATCCGCTACAATGAGATATTATTCTCAACACATTCATGTGCTATAGAAGGCAACTCCTTTTCAGTGGATGACACACGCGAATTAAAAGAAAAAGGACTGGGTATGATTCCTGCCGGGAAAACCCTTTTTGAGGCTTTTGAGATGCTCGACCACTTCAACGCATTTGAATATGTTGTGCAAAACACGCAACACCCATTAGACGAAGCCTTCTTAAAAGAAACCAACCGCAGAGCGACCTGCCACACACTTACATACCGGTCTCCCGACGGCGTGCCAGGCGAGTACACCACCACAGACATGGCCGCCGGAGATACGGTATTTGGCGACCACGAGGAGCTCATTAAAAGAGTTCCCAAACTGCTGTCGTCCACCGAAAACGCCATTCGCACAGCATCTGTTCACCCAATGATACTTGCCGCCCGCTTCCATGGCTTCTTTGAATATCTCCATCCCTTCAGAGACGGAAATGGCAGAACCGGACGACTCGTCAGCAATTATATTCTATTGCGAATGAATCAGCCCATACTCATCATTCCGTCCAACTTCAGACAAGAGTATATTTCCAACTTGCGAATGATACGAACAGAGGGCACCGATGAACATCTTATCCACTTCTTTTTTAAAATGGCAATGCTTAGGATGGAGGATGAGTTAAAACAAAAGAAAGAAAACACCAGAAGGTTCAAGACTTTCGTCTTTTAACCCAACTCGGGCGTTAGGGCTTATTGTATTCTGTTTTTTCAGGAGAGCAGATGTTACTTGTCGTTTTAGGGAATAATAGCGGGCTATTTTGAGCTAAAAACAAGCATCTGTTGCCTTATAAAAGCAAAAGGCAATAAGAAGTAATAAAAAAGATGTCATTTACGACCTAATGACCGACTTGGGTTTAACAAAGTTCACAAAGTTGTGGACCACAGCCTTGTGAACTAATTCTTTTTTCATTACCTTTGCAATCTAATTAAACACAATTTAGTCGTTAGGACCTATTGTATTTTGATTTTTTGGGAGAGCAGATGTCGCCTGCTGTTTTTGTGAGTAATAGCGGGCTATTTCGAGCAAAAAGCCGGCGTCAGATGCCTTATAAAAACAAAAGACAATAAGAAGTAATAAAAAGATGCTATTTACGGTCTAATG
The DNA here is from genome assembly GCA_900557555.1 of uncultured Prevotellaceae bacterium. Taxonomy (GTDB): domain Bacteria; phylum Bacteroidota; class Bacteroidia; order Bacteroidales; family Bacteroidaceae; genus UBA6382. The sequence continues at coordinate 66,871 of USTH01000001.1, forward strand.
ACCGATTTGGGTTAAATAAGGAGTAAAGATTATGGAGAAAGCTTTTGTATATGGCATGTCGGTCGGTGGTAATAACTTTACAGATCGAATTGAAGAAACCAAGCGTATCAAACTTGACTTTGAAAATGGCGTTAATGTTATTCTAATATCTCCAAGACGCATGGGTAAGACCTCTCTTATAAAAAAGGTGATTTCCGAGATTGACGACCCTACGCTAAAAATCGTCTATATGGACATATATGACTGCAGAAGTGAATATGATTTCTATAACCGATTTGCCGAAACAATCATGAAGTCCACAGGCAACCATTTGAAGCAAATAATGGAGAACATCAAGCGTTTTTTGGTTAGAATCTCGCCCAAAATTTCATTTAGCCCAGAACCTAACTCTGAGTTTTCTGTATCATTGGGGATAACACCTAAGGATTATTCTCCAGAGGAAATTTTGAATCTTCCTGAATGTATTGCCAAGGAACAGGGCGTTCGCATTGTAGTATGTATTGACGAGTTTCAGCAGATAGGTGAGTTCACAGACTCGCTGACTATACAAAAACGTCTACGCGGTGTTTGGCAGCATCATCAAAATGTGTCTTATTGCTTCTTTGGCAGTAAGAAGCATCTGATGGAAAATATTTTCCAAAGTCGTCGTATGCCTTTTTATCAGTTTGGGGAGATGCTGCATCTAAAGTGTATTCCTACGGAATATTGGGTCCCCTTCATCTGTTCTCGATTTGAGAAGTACGGCAAGAAGATAACAGAAGAGTATGCCGGCAGAATATGCCAAGTGGTAAAGAACTACTCATCTTATGTGCAGCAACTTGCATGGAACGTTATGGCAGAAACAGAAAAAGAAGTAAACGAGGAGAGTTTTGAAGAAGGCTTGAAGGCTCTGTTGGAGCAAAACAGCAGTCTCTTTATACAACAGACAGAGGGGCTTACGACCTATCAGCTCAACTTCATTCGTCTTTTGTGCAAAGGTGTACATTCAGGATTTACCACTCAAACGGTTTCTGAAATCTATCCTTTGGGCAGTAAGTCAAATATAGACCGTATAAAGAAAAGTTTGGTTGACAAAGAGATTGTCACCATTGAGAAAGATGGTATATTCCTTGCTGATAGTGTATTTGAACTTTGGTTTAAAAAAGAAATGATGTAGTCTATAGCCGACACTATGGTTTACCATTCGCCAGTTTAATAACTATCATTAATCAATTTATTGGCCAAAAGACTGAAAATATGAACGAGTATAAAACAATAGGCTCTCTTTTGAAGAAAACGCAAAACTGACAGCCACGATTACGATAAAAGTTGCCACGTAATTCGGTCCCTCCTTGAGGACTTTTATCTCAAACTCTGTACTGAATTTGCTTGTTTTAGCTGTTGACACGACTAAAAAATGCCACTATTGGCGTATTTTAGCCGCGATTATTTGATTGATTAAACAAATCTTATTATCTGTTTTGTAAAAAAATATATAACCATGAGCAAAGACAGTCATTTTACCAGACAGTTCCCTTTGCCAGAATGGCAAACAAGTTGAGATAATAACAAAGGAGCGTCAGTTACCGCATTTACCTTGAATTTAGATGTCTGTAGCAAGGTGTTGTT
>USTH01000002.1 GCA_900557555.1 uncultured Prevotellaceae bacterium
TTGTAAGAAGAGCCTTGTCGTTCCGGTCAGCCGGGATAATCTCGCTTGCACCAACTATCTCCTTGCCGAATGCACCTGACTGAGCAGTGGAACCTGAAGCGATGTTGTAAACCTCAACCACGTCAGCACCGTCAACCTTGCCGTCACCGTTTACATCGGCTGCCTCAAGAGAAACACCTGACTCGGTACCATTAGCAATGTAGTTGTAGAGAGTAACAACGTCGGTAGCATCAATTCTGCCGTCGCCGTTTACGTCACCAGCAAGACCTGAACCAGCAAGACCTGCAATCTGAATAGTCTTAGCAACTGTCACTCCTGCTACTGCACCTGTAAACTTAGAAGGATTGATATAACCAGTCTGAGCAGGTACAGTTGCGCCCTCAGCGGCCGCTGTCCACCCGTCAGTACCGAGGTAGCCGTTACCTACAGGAACATTTGTAGTAGCAAATACACCTACAAGTCCATTAGAAGAAGATGGAGTGCTAACTACATCCTCAGGAAGATAAGCTACGAGATCAACGAGCCTGTCTTCTGATTCTGGAACTTCGAGGATGAAAGGTTCACCAGCTTCAAAGTTGTCCTTCATGTAGAGAGATACTGTTGAAACACCGTTGGCATCAGTAATATCCTGAATAGCATACGCCTTGAAGCCTTCATTGACTTCAGAGATGCCAGAGACAGCGAATGGGAGAGTCTTGATGTTTGTGGTACCAGCCACAACAGGAATGGTTATACCCTCGACCTCTTCTGGATTAACTTCGTTGAAGGTCCAGAGAGAAGCAGTGTTGGACGGATTGCCATCCTTGTCAACGCCACCCATGTTGTAGTACCATCCTACAACAGACTTGCCTGCCACCTGAGCGTGGAGAGAAGTGTTGTTGGTGTTCTTTTCTGTAGCACAGATAGCGAGGTCGCTATTACCTACATAAGTGATGGTGAAGGCAACAGGAGTTGCAGAAAGCTTGGTTACATAAGAAAGGTTTACACTTTCGCCACCGAGATAGAGACCGGTACCCATGTTCTGTATGTAAACAGTGTGAGGAGTTGCTGCGTCCTTAACAGGAACTACACGCCAAATTGCAAGAGCCTGGCCTGCGAGTTCGCCACTTTCGTTGGCACCCCATCTTACGGCAGAGCCTACGCCAACTTTCTCAGCAAAGATAGAAGCACCATGGGTATAGCTGTCGCCCTCGCGGGTCTGGTCTGTGCTGCTGATATAGTACCACTTTCCTTCTACAGGAGCAACCATGTTGTCAAGGAATGCCTTACGTGCAGAAGCGAGAGTGTTGGTAACGTTGTCAAGAGCAGTCTTGTCGAGTGCACCCTGAAGGTCGAAGCGTTGAGCGTCGGCAAGTGCGGTTGTATAGGTGTCTACGATATCTTGAGAAGCTATGTTACCCATTTCTTCACCTACAGTGGCGTACTGAAGTTCTGCCTCTGCCTTGGTGATGAGAGAAGTGAGCTCTGTGGGATCAGCATAGAGAGCCCTTACGGCAGCAATCTTGGCCTTAAGATCCGTAACCATAGCATTGGTTGCATTGCCAGCCTCAACTGCGGCGCTGGCAGTTGCAGCAGAAGCCTTCATGGCATCAGCAGCCTTCTTCATGCCAGCAGCATAGTAGTACTGTGACAGTTCTTCGATAATTGAACCAGGATAGAGCTGGAACTCAGAATAAGTGAAGTAACGTACATCATTGTTGGTCTTGTCAACAACGAAACGAACATACTTGTAATTCTTTCCAAGGTCAATAAGTGGAGAAGTGTAGAATTCGTTCTGGTTGCAAGTCTTTGGATAGATAGTCGATACATAAGTCCAAGCATCAGTCTTGTTGTAGTAGCCAGTTGTATCGTTGGTTACATAGATAGAAATCTGTACAGGCTGAGCATTAGGATTGTTGAAACGACGAGCTGTACGCAGCACGAACGATGAAACAGGAGTCTTAGAGATGTCTACCTGCATGAAGTCCTTGTCGTCACCGCTGTGGCCGTTTTCAAAAGCGATAGCGCCTGACCATGAGCTGTGGAAATAAGCCCATTCGCCATTTGCGTATTTGTTGCCACCATCTTCTGTAGAGGTAATGCCATCGATAAGGACACCGTAGCATCCTTCAGAAGATTCCTGACGGTTGCAGAGGAACTGGTTGCCTTCCTGACCAGGAGTCTTGGAGTCATCAGCCTCTGTAACAAGAGGATTGTCAAGGTCAGCGCTTGTTACGAAGAGGGCGTCATAGAGAGTACCTGCTTCGGTTATCAAAGCGTTGAGTTCGGTCTTAATGCCGAGTTGAGCGTGAGCCTTAATGGCATTGTTGATATACTCCTGATCTGTTACGGTACGGATATACCATGCAGAAGCTGTGTTGGCCACACCGTCCCAAGTAACGAGGTTAGAACCCTTGCCTGCACCACCACTGTGTCCGTTGGTGTGGTAGGCGAGTGGGTTGACATTGTCAAAGAACTTCCACTGACCGCTGCCAAGAGTAGCAAACGTAATTACGCGGTTTGTAGAAGGTGCCATAGAGATAGGCAGTGAAGAACCAGTGTTAGCGGCACCTGCAAGGTAAGCTTCATAAAGAACGTTCTTAACTTTCCAGCCAGTGCCGTTAGCCTCAAATTTCCAGAGGAACGAATAGTCGTCTGCCTTGAAGTCACCCCAGTTAGGTGTCGTGGCATCCTTGCCGAAAATAGCCTTTTCTACTTCCTGCTGGTTCATGTATTCAGGATATGCACTTACGATGTAATAGTAGCCAGCCTTGATGGGATTTGACTTAGCGTCAATGCCGTTATAGGCTTCAGTGAGCTGTTGGAAGATAACTCCATACTCTTCTTCAGTCTTATCCTGTGTCAGAGCGGTCTGTGCTGCATCAAAGATAGAGTTGTATTCATCAACTACCTGCTGAGTAAAGAAACCAGGGTCAGTGCTTACGGGGAATTGCTTGTCTTCCTCTACAATTCTGTCTACGAGAATCTGGAGCTTGTCCTTGTTAGAGTTTTCGCGTACGGTCCAAAGCTGCCAAAGGCTGTTTTCATTCCATGGAGAGAATGCAACATTAGTGCCCTGGCACTCGAGTCTGTACCACCATGTGGTATTCTCATCCTGCGGAACAGAGTTCTTACGGACGATAACCACACCACCTGTGCCGGAGGCAGTAGTGCGGTCGCTTGCTCCGTCGGCAACAGCAATCGTTACTTCCATTGCAGTGGCTGCGGCACCAAATTCGCCGTTACAACCAGCATAGTTAAACACATCGTAGCCATCAAGCCCGATTTTGTTTTCATAGTCAATCTCTTGCCAGTAGCTGTTCTTACCGACATTCTTGATACGATACAGGTCGTAACCGTCAATGGTGTTGCCAGTCTTCTCGAACTCCCACAAGTTTGTGTCGTCGTCAATCTGCTGTGTGCAACCAGCCGATGTACTTCCTGCATAAGTCATGAGCGAGACATTGTACAAGGCGTACTTCACTCCCGGCTCCGGCAATTCAACCTGACTGTCGAGAGAGTAGTTCTGCGCACTTGCACCAACTGCCGCAAACATCATTGCGAGCAGTGCAATTAAAGAATAGATCTTTTTCATGTGCATTAAAGTTAGTTAATAATAGTAAAATAAAAAAATATCCGAGGACAAAGATAAGAAAATGTAACGACTAAAAACATAAATCTCCGGATTTTTTTTATCGTCAGAATATTTATATTAACAATATTCATCGTTGCTTAAAAAATTCACACTATATTACACAAAAATTACCCTTAAAGTGTAATACTTTGCAAAAATAGCATCTCATCGCCTACTTTTGTAACGTTCAAATGCAGTACGTTCTTACATCTTCAAAGCAGTTTCTTGACAACTTGGAACCGCCTGATTGCTCATAACGATACTTGCCCCCAACCCTATTCTGCCAATCATATTCTGACGAGGGTTGGGGGCAAGCAACAACTTTTTTTTACATCAGGGCTTCGCTCCGTTTTCTATCGCTGCTCTGACAAACGACATAAACAATGGGTGCGGATTGAGCACCGTGCTCTGATATTCTGGATGAAACTGCGTTCCGATATACCAATACAATTCTGGCATCTCCACTATCTCAACAAGCCCAGAAGCGGGATTGCGTCCAGCACACTTCATGCCGGCAGCCTCAAATTCCTTGATGTAAGCATTGTTAAACTCATAGCGATGGCGGTGGCGCTCGCTCACAACTTCCTTATTATATATTGCGGCCACCCGGCTACCTTTGACGAGTTCACATTCATAGGCTCCGAGTCGCATGGTGCCACCCATATTGGAGATGTTCTTCTGGTCCTCCATCATGTCGATTACATTGTGGGGAGTAGCATTGTCCATCTCACTGCTGTTAGCATCTGCATATCCCAATACATTGCGTGCAAATTCTATAACCATCATCTGCATGCCAAGACAAATGCCAAAGCAAGGTACATTGTGTGTCCTTGCATATTGCGCCGCAAGTATCTTGCCCTCTATTCCACGTGTCCCAAAGCCCGGGCAGATGACAAGCCCATCTTGTTCTGACAGTTTCTCTGCTATATTGTCGGACGTCAGGAATTCAGAATTGATAAACGTGATTTCAACCTTGCGCTTGTTGTAGGTAGCAGCGTGTGACAGGCTCTCGCTGATAGATTTATAGGCATCTTGCAAATCATATTTGCCTACCATTCCTATGCGCACCGTTTCACTTGCACTGCGTCGCAGTTCAAGAAACTTGTGCCACGGTCCAAGGGCAGGGGTCTCGCCAACGGGTATGCCCATCTTGCGCAATATGGCGGAATCAAGCCCTTGACGTTGCATGTTAACTGGGACCTCATAGATACTTGGAAGGTCTTCACTCTGAATGACACATTCAAGGTCAACATTGCAGAAACCCGCCACTTTCATGCGCATCTGGTCGTCAAGGTGTTTCTCTGTTCGCAATATAAGCACATCGGGCTGGATGCCATAGCTCAGCATTTCCTTTACAGAGTGCTGTGTGGGTTTTGTCTTAAGTTCGTCGGCCGCCTTGAGATATGGTACATAAGTAAGATGTATACACACGGCATCCCGTCCGAGTTCCCACTTCAGCTGGCGTATGGCTTCAAGAAACGGGGCACTTTCGATGTCTCCGATCGTACCACCTATTTCGGTAATTACAAAGTCATATCCGCCCGTTTCACCGAGAAATTTTATGTTGCTCTTGATTTCGTCTGTAATGTGAGGAACGACCTGTATTGTCTTGCCCAGATAGTCTCCTCTGCGCTCCTTGTCAATTACAGATTTATAGATACGGCCTGTGGTCATTGAGTTGGCGCGAGTGGTCTGAATGCCCGTAAAGCGTTCATAGTGACCAAGGTCGAGATCGGTTTCCATGCCGTCAACTGTCACATAACATTCGCCATGCTCATAAGGATTGAGGGTACCAGGATCGATGTTGATGTACGGATCAAACTTCTGGATTGTAATCTTAAAACCGCGTGCTTGAAGCAGCTTACCTATTGACGATGAAATGATTCCTTTGCCTAATGAAGAAACAACGCCACCGGTAACAAAAATATATTTAGCCATAAGAGATTATAAAAACATTTTCCTATTCTTATGGAATGCAAAAGTACGCAGTTTTCCGAATTTAAGCAACTTTTGCAGCGTATTTTTTAACTACGTCAAGAAACCAGAGCCACTTTTTGTGTTTTGTCAGGAATAGAGATATCAAAGAGTTTTGCTCAGCAGTTGTCCCTCTGGGGTTAACACGCTCAGTTCAAGTTTTTTCCCCCTCTTGGTCAAAACAGCCACACTGCAGTCCTCTACAGAGGGGCCACCACCACGGAAAATAGGGAATGGAGCACCGCCTGTGCCCTTTTCATAAAAAGCGGTTTCGTGTACATGGGCACATAGGGCAAGATCAAACGGTTGCCCTTTCAATAACGAGCCTAACAGTTCCGTACAGGGCTGATATTTGTCGGTGTTTGCAAAGACGGGTATATGGCTGACCAGAATATGGCGAGCGGCCTTACGAAAGTCACGGCTCCGCAACTCCTCCTTTAGAAATCTCACTTGGTCGTTGCGCAGACTTGTGAAGTCATTAAGCCCATAGTAAACCCAGGTGTCATCGGGTTTGTCTTCACCAAGGTCAAGAACCACAAAGCGTGTGTCACCCCAGTTAAACGCACCATAGGTGAGACCATCACGGTAACCGATGAGACTGTGCATGCCAACAGAATAGAAATCACGGATTTCATGGTTGCCCCTTATGAATATCACTGGCTTTTCCGCTCCACCAACGGGGTCTGTAACATTATGTATCATCCTGATGGCATGCGCTCTGTCGCGCGGCTCAGGAAGGCAATCACCGTTGAAGATAACGAAATCATAGTCTATACACACAGTTTTCTTTAGCAGGGCTTCATAGGCTTTACTGTTCTGATGCAAGTCGTTGAACACAAGAGCAGTGAAATCCGTATCATTGTCAGATGGTGTGCGAAATTTATAAAACCTTGTGGTCAACGTGTCACCGAAATGGGTTTCATAGGCACGTTTGTATGTCAGTCCTACCAAACAGACACGATAGTAGTATTCATGACCTGGTTTCAGGTCGTGAAGTACGATTTTGTTTTCAATGTCATAACATACCTCTTGACCGCCAACAATAGTGCGAGCACGCTGGGTATGGATCGAATCTGTGCCAAACTCAACCCAAGCGTGACACACGGCGTCAGTTTGGAACATCACCGTCATACAATCAGGTCGGGGGTCTTGCAAGTAAGGTTCATGGGTCATCAACTTACCACCTGGCGTCTTGAGTGCCAAATCTGCCACCAACGGTCGGTGGTCTGAAGCAGTTTTTTCCTCTACCACTTCGAAAGACTTCCTTACAGCCATCTCTGCTCCAGTCGCTTTGAGGACAGCAATATAATCCAAAGTTTCCTTGGGTTTGTCTGCAGGGAATGTAGGCACTGCGTTGTCGCTTATCATGGAGAAATGTTGCCTGATACGCTTAATGAATGGAGAGTCTGGATGGCTGTTCCAATCGCCCATTATGATGAAAGGCTTGTTCCATCGCAAGGCTTCATTAATAATGGTGTCGGCAGAGGCGTTGTGTTCGTCCTCTAACAGTGAAAGGTGGGTACATGCTATAACGCATTTGCTAAACTCGCAAACCAGCAGCACTCTGTCTTCACTGCGACTTGGCATAGCGATGCGCCTTACGGTTATAGGACGTTCCTTACTTAGGAGAGCCACACCGTATTTTCCACCCTGCAAAGGAATGGCAGCGGCATAGGTTCCACGCATCAGCGTCAGCCTGCCAAACTCAGCCACCTGATCAACATTCTTTGAACGGCGGGCACAACTGTCAACCTCCTGCAATGCCACGAAATCTGGACAACACCGCTCAATTACCTTGGCAGTGCGCTCAAGATCAAGAACGTTGTCCATTCCTGCACCGTGGCGTATATTATAGGTCATCACTCTCACATCGTCTGCCAAAGACCTTGTGGCAGACAAACAGCAAATAACAAGGATATAAAAATATTTCATCATGATTGAATTTAATTCTGTTTTTTCGGAACATTTCGACCCCGCCCCATTTTGGCCTATTTGCTACGGCGCTACCAAAAACATTGCCGACGATAGTAAAAAAAGATGCCAGCCAGAACCTACCAAGAGATTCTGACTGGCATCTTTTTGCAACTACGGCAAAACATGTTGCCACAAACCACTCTTACATGTCTGTCGGTTGTTTTTCAGCATATCGACATCAGGCCTCATAGCCGTTGGGATTATTTTTCTGGAAATTCCATGAATCACGGCACATATCTTCAATACCAAATTTTGCTTCCCAACCGAGTTCGGCCTTAGCCTTTGCAGGATTGCAATAGCAGGTAGCAATGTCGCCCGCACGGCGTGGTTTGATAGCATAGGGCACTTTCAATCCGTTGGCCTTTTCAAAAGCCTTAACGACGTCAAGTACAGAGTAGCCGTGACCTGTGCCGAGGTTATAGATGGCCAACCCTTTTTTCTCCTTGATAGCTTTGAGGGCACAGACATGACCATTGGCCAGGTCAACAACATGAATGTAGTCACGCACACCTGTCCCGTCATGAGTGTCATAGTCGTTTCCGAAAACACCCAATTCCTTACGCATGCCTATGGCAGTCTGCGTAATATAAGGCATGAGGTTATTTGGAATACCGTTTGGATTTTCCCCAATCAAGCCAGACTCGTGTGCGCCTATCGGATTGAAGTAGCGCAACAACACAACATTCCACTCTGGGTCTGCATGTTGAATATCCATCAACACTTGTTCCAACATGGACTTAGTCCAGCCATAAGGATTGGTACATTGCCCTTTGGGGCAGTCCTCGGTAATCGGTATTATAGCAGGGTCACCATAAACAGTGGCCGACGATGAAAATATGATATTTTTGCAACCATGTTTGCGCATTACGTCAACAAGCACAAAAACCCCATTCATGTTGTTTTCATAATACTCAAGCGGTTTCTCTACCGATTCCCCTACAGCTTTAAGTCCGGCAAAATTGATTACCGCATCGATCTTGTTGTCTGAAAATACCTTTTCCATTGCTTTGCGGTCACGGACATCGGCTTCTACAAAAGGAACCTCCTTGCCAATGATTTTTGCAACACGACGCAGTGCTTCTGGCTGCGAGTTCACAAAATTGTCAACCACCACTACAGAGTGGCCTGCCTTGTCTAATTCAATGATGGTGTGGCTACCTATGAAGCCTGCACCTCCTGTAAGAAGAATATTCATAAGAAATGTTTATGGTTGTTAAGGTTATTATCTGTACTGTCGTTAATCTCTCTTAAAGATGTCACGTGTGTATACCTTGTCCTTTATGTCATCCAGACAGGAATCATAGCGATTTGCCAACACAACCGATGACTGTCGCTTGAACTCTGCAAGATCGTTTACAACGGTCGAGCCAAAAAAGGAGATACCGTCTTCAAGTGTGGGCTCATAGATAATAATCTGCGCCCCTTTGGCTTTTATCCGTTTCATTACGCCCTGTATGGACGACTGGCGGAAATTGTCGCTATTTGTTTTCATCGTCAAGCGATACACTCCTATTACACAGTTACGTTCTTTAGAGCAGTCCCATTGTCCGTCTTCGCTGTAATTATAGTAGCCGGCTTTTTTCAACACAGCATCGGCAATGTAATCCTTGCGTGTACGATTGCTTTCCACGATGGCCGACATCATGTTTTGGGGTACATGCTGATAGTTCGCCAGCAATTGCTTGGTATCCTTAGGCAGACAGTAGCCACCATAACCAAACGAGGGATTGTTGTAGAACAATCCTATGCGTGGGTCAAGGCCGATACCTTGAATTATGGCCGCCGAATCAAGGCCTTTCACCTCTGCATAGGTATCAAGTTCGTTAAAATAGCTTACTCTGAGAGCCAAATAGGTGTTGGCAAATAGCTTTACAGCCTCTGCCTCCTTAAGACCCATATAAAGTGTATCAATATCTGGCTTCTGAGCCCCCTCCTGCAATAAAGCCGCAAACGTATGGGCATATTCCACAGCATCAGGATTGGCAATTGCAGCGATTGCCTTATTTTCATCTTCCGCCTCTGGCAAATCAATAATCTTCGGATACCCAACTATGATACGAGACGGATAAAGGTTGTCATAAAGTGCCTTTGACTCCCGCAGAAACTCTGGAGCAAAAAGCAGATTAAACTTTTTGCTCCGCAGTTTAGGAGAGCTTTGAAACAGAGAAGAGTATTTCAGATAAAGGCTTCGACAATAACCAACAGGGATGGTGCTTTTTATCACCATCACGGCATCGGGATTAACACTAAGCACGAGGTCTATGACATCCTCTATATGATGGGTATCAAAAAAGTTCTTCTGAGAATCATAGTTCGTTGGGGTGGCAATAACAACGATATCTGCTCCCGCATACGCTTCAGCACCGTCAATAGTAGCAACAAGGTCAAGCTGTTTCTCTGCAAAGAATTTTTCAATATATTCATCCTGTATCGGGGAAATGCGGTTGTTGATTTTCTCCACCTTTTCAGGAACAACATCAACGGCCGTAACCTGATGGTGTTGTGCCAACAAAGTAGCTATAGACAGCCCTACATAGCCAGTCCCTGCCACTGCTATTTTAATGTCACCAAACTTGTTCATAAAAACATTTCTCCGCGATAAAGACATCGTGTCATAACCACAGTGATGTGAAACAACTCACCTAATTTACAATGGAAATCACTGCAAAGATACAAATAAATCAAATAGGCTGCACATAACTTATGACAATAAGTGGTTTTTTCAACATTTTTTTCTCCTTACATGCAATTCGGCCGTAAGGCATTAGATATTAGTGTACTTCTTGTTGTCTGTTGTCTTTTCTAAACACCTTTTTGCATACATATCATTCAATGATGTTTGATACAACTCTCTTTTATCCCAATTCAGTCGTTAGAACTTATTGCAACCCGTTTCAAAAGACCGCAAAAGTTCACGGAGTTGTTATAATCAGATTACGCATGCCGTCAGAGGTTACCTCAATACGAACAGTAACCGCATCGTCGGGCAACAGCGGCTCTATCAGTTCCGGCCATTCAATCAGACAGGGTGAGCCCGAGTAGAAATATTCATCGTAGCCTATATCGTAAGCCTCTGACAATGATTTGATGCGATAAAAGTCAAAATGGAATATATGCCCACCAAACCGAGGCGAAGCATATTCGTTGACTATTGCAAATGTCGGCGAGCCGGTCGGGTCTGTCACCCCAAGCTGCCTGCATAGGGCGTTGATAAACGTAGTCTTGCCTGCCCCCATGCCACCATAAAAAGCAAAAATTTTGTATTTGTCCAACAACGGAGCAAACTGTCGGGCCGCCTCGTCAATATTTTCAAGACTTGATATTGTTATAGTAGTGATCATCGCTAATTATAATTTTATTCTTGCCGTGTTATCCTTGACAATATTGTTATTTCCTGTCGAGAGTAATAAACGGAACTATCATTTCTTCCATCGAAACCCCTCCGTGCTGGAATGTTCCGCGATAGTGGGAAGCGTAGTAATTGAAATTGTTGGGATAAGCAAAAAACTGGTTGCCATAACAAAACACATATGCTGAACTAATATTTGGCAACGGCAACATCACACGACGCGGATCTTTTATCTCAAACACTTCGCGGGCCTTATAGGCCAAATTTCGGCCCACTTTGAAACGTAAATTCGTGTTGACTTCCTTGTCACCCAAAATCCGAACAGGATTTTCTACCAGGATTGAACCGTGGTCTGTGGTTATCATTATTTTATAGCCACTGGTCGAAAGGCGTTCAAAAAGCTCGCGCATTGACGAATGGCGGAACCAACTTTGAGTAATGCTGCGATATGCCGCCTCGTTGCCCACCAACTCATGCACCATCTGATGCTCGCTACGCGAATGTGACAAGATATCAATGAAATTAATTATCAAAACATTGAGCTGGTTGTTCATCAGCGTTGAAAACTGTTGCAGCAAGCGGTCTGCTCCCACAGAGTCGTTGATTTTGTTATATGAGAATTTCTCCGTTCGTCTATGTCTGTATAGCTGTGCTTCTATCAGTTGTTTTTCATTAAGGTTCTTCCCCTCGTCTTCATCCTCGTCAACCCAAAGATCCGGATATAGCTCCTTGATTTTTGAAGGCATAAGCCCAGAGCATATTGCATTGCGGGCATATTGTGTTACCGTCGGGAGGATACTAAAATACAGTTCTTCTTCAATTGAGAACAAGTTTGACAGTTCTGACCACAGGGTGCGCCATTGGTCATAACGAAGGTTGTCAAAGATTACGAGAAAGACCTTCTCACCCTTATCAAGCGAAGGAAATACCTTTTCACGGAACAAGTCGGGACTAAGCATCGGACGATTGCTTGCAGAACCAGAAAACCATTTATCATAATTCTGACGAATAAACTTTGCGAAACTGCCGTTTGCCTCCTGCTTCTGCATGCGAAGCATCTCGCTCATGTCACTCTCGGCCTCCTGCAGTTGAAGTTCCCAATATACCAACTGGCGATATACGTCCACCCATTTTTCGGGGCTGTCGGCCTCCTGTATTCTTTCACTAAGTTCCATAAATGCCTTACGGTACCCCGTCTGCGTAACTTCGCTTACAATCTCTCTCTTATGTATATTCTTCTTCAGACACAGAAGTATCTGGTTTGGATTGACAGGTTTTATAAGGTAATCGGCTATTTGTGCCCCAATAGCCTGCTCCATTATATCTTCTTCTTCACTTTTGGTAACCATCACAATGGGAATTGACGGTTCTGCCTGTTTGATGCGGCTAAGTGTTTCCAGTCCGCTGAGGCCAGGCATGTGTTCATCGAGCAGAACAAGGTCAAAGGACTGTTGGGTACAAAGGTCTATCGCATCGGCTCCATTGGTGGCCTTGACAACATCATAACCTTTTTTCTCAAGAAATATTATATGGGCGCGCAAAAGTTCTATTTCATCATCAACCCACAAAAGTTTGCCATTGTTCATAACATCTGCCGTTTTTTATTGAAGTCAATACCATTCTCCGTCATCATCATCAGGGGTGTCATCATCAGTGTTGTCATATTCATTGTCCTTCACCTCTTCATACTCATCCCAAATGAATTTGTCTGGCTGCTTGTCAAGTTTGAGGTCGTCCTTGACGTTCGAGGGAATATAATGCTTCTTGAAGAAGTCTCTGTATTGCCCCCACGTATAACGCAAGCCTATCAGCTGCAAGTTGAAGTCTGATATTAGCACGGGTTCTACACCATGTGAAACTTTACGGAACAGACTGTCGGCAAACAACTGCTGCTCATAACTGTGGGCTTCGTCATAACTGTAGAATCCATTCACACGCATCTGATATAGATTGCGCTCCTGATAAAGGGTTATTTCAAAATTTCGGACAAGGAAGTTTGTGAAGTTGAATCGTGAAAGCTCATAAAGAAGCTTGCCCTCATCAACAGAGTCACGACTATACGACAGTATAAATGTGAAATCCGTCTGGCGCTCGGGCGAAAGGGTGTCGTTTTTCAGAGCATCCTTGGTTTCGTCACCCGTCTGGTCGCTACGCTGCAAAAGTAGGGCGTCAATATCAAAGCCCCCACCTGCAGGCTGGCGACCGGACTCAATGCCTTTTACCATCATTCCTGCAATGTCAGAAATCTTATCTGAGGGGTAATCCTTCACAAGCTGTCTCATGCCGTCTACAAAACCCTGCAAATCGCGGTCTCTGAGTTTGCTCATCGATTCAAAGAACATAAACTTGGGTCTGTTCTCCCCCTTAGGGAAACGACTGCCCGAAACTTCACAATTCCGCTTGATAGTCTTGTAGTCGCCTGACTTGTAAGCGTTGTAGGTGGCCGCATAGAGGGAGTCTTCAATGTGCTTGCCAAAGCGGGCGTTTTTCTCATAATATGGGTCGTTTATCAGAACTGCATATTCGCTCTCAGGGAAACGTTCTGTAAGTTGCTGCTTGTAGCGCATGTAGTCTTCACGCTGTCCCCAATGCAACTCAAGCAGATACAGATGGTATAACAGTTCGTCCATGGGCTGGAACTCCGGGTAGTTGTCGAAGCATCTTAGCAGTGTACGCTTCGCCAAGGAATAGTTCTCCAAATAGTCTTTCTCCACCACTCCTGCTTCAAAGAGGGCTTTTTTAAGCAACGTGTCTGATTGGGCCATCTTCTCCTCTGTCAGCGGAAGTTGCTCCAGATAATATTCACGAGTCAGTTTTTCGTCCTCCTTGTTCTTCTTCTCTTTTTTCTCTTTTCCGTTCCCCTTTTCGTTTGTCAAGGAATCCGCTTGCATGTCGTGTTGGTTTTCAAGCGAGTCAGCTTTTTCGTAATCCACCTCCGAATTGTCGTTTGTTGCGAGCACCGACTTATTGCTCCTACGCCAATTGTCCTCGTTTTTGCGATTTCCCCACATCTTGACAAATTGGTCTCTACCCATTGACACCGACTGGCGGTTATAGAAGTACCAGTCTGCACCGTCGTTGGCATTGGCCATATTCGACGGCGTCTTATCTTCTTCCTGTTGTCTACCTTGATTAAGGTTAGAGTTTCCCACAGACTGACGGTTACGTGCTATTGAGTCTGCCTGCAGTGCTTTGAGCTCCTTCTGGCGCTTTTTTTCAACCTCTATAGCCTTGTCTATTATGGCCATACGCTCTGCCTCGGGCATTTTAGCAAGCGCTCTCATGCTGTCTTGCACATAGATTACCTCCGAAGGGTCTGCCAACTTATCAAGCACACGGCTACGCCACGACAAATCCTGATAGCGCTCGTTTTCCTTAGCAATGATACCTATAGCATTGTTATAGCATGTGCGTGCTCTGGAAAAGCGTTCGCGAGCCCAATAAATATCGCCCATCTGCACCATCAGTGAAGCATAAGCCAACCCTTTGGTCTCTACTTTTGCCGCGCCAGTCTCGTAGGCCTCAATAGCCTTAGTCGTATCTGTTGCCGAAAGGTGAATGTTGCCAATAGCATAATAAATCTGGTCAAGAAACTTCTTGTTACCAGTTTGCCGTGTAAGCCTCGTCAGCTTCTTTATTTTACGGGCATTGTCACTTTGCGTCATGACCTCTGTCTGCTGCACCATGGCATGAAGTTTCATTTCATAGATAGAGGTTTTGCGCATACTCTTCTGAAAGGCTTTGTAAGCTTCTTCCTTATTGCCCAAAGTCTTATATATCTGACCGAGCAGATAATAACCTCGCGCCTTTTCGGCAGACGTCTTGTACCCAGCTATTTCCTTCTTCAGCAGCGGAATAGCTTCGTTCCACTGCTTCTGCTTGAGATGAAAGTCCGCCATCGCCGTATTGTATTCCTTGCGGGCTTGGGTGGGTATGCTGTCACGCCTCACTTTGTTCAACAAATCTTCGGCATCATAATACCAGTCAAGCTCCACATAACACAGAGCATGCATCGCACGGGCACGATTAACAACATCACGCTCCGTACGATAGAGGTTCTCTATATACGAAAACGTTGAGGCGGCCTCAATAAAGTCACCTTTCTGCATCTGGGCATACCCCATCAGCATCCACGCATTTTTCAAGAAAGGATTATACTCCGTGCGCTTGCGGTATTGTTTTTCTTTCGGAGTCATACGATGTCCACGCTTGACCTCTGGCTTACGCTTTATAGAGTGAAGTTGTATGGTCTTTTCCATCTTGGTAACTGCAGTTTCAAAATCGCCTTTGCCAAGACTCTGTGAACTTTTGTTCCCTACCAACAGTAACGGCAGAAAATCAGTATAGTTATCTTTGTTGCCTGAAAGTTTTGTCTTGTAACCATTCAAATATGCCTGATGACCATTGAAGTAAGTATTGTAGCGGGCAGTAAACGCTTTCCATGCACGTGTGGTTGCCGTGTTCTTCTGCGTAGCGCACGACACGGCTACTGTCACCAAGACAGCCAACACAAACAGGTTTGCCAAAACTCCACGAAACTTCATCTACATTTTCTTTTTTTACACAAGTCACCTTATTTTCAAACTCTGAAACAGGTGTTTTATTGTGCGACATATCACATATATCACTATCACAACAGCAACTATCATCGTACCGCAAGGCACATTGAGCATGGCCGATATAAACAACCCACTCAAACAGCCGACTACAGCTATGACAGACGAACACATGGCTATCGTTGAAAATCTCGAACAAAAAAGATTTGCCGTCATCTGTGGCACACTAAGCAGTGATATGACCATCACAACTCCAGCCACCTTCAACGTACAGACAATGCAAAGCCCCACAAGGCTTATCATCAGATAGTTGACCAGACTTGCCGGCATCTTGCGCGACTTGGCAAACTCCACGTCAAACGACACTGCCACTATCTGTGGCATACACAGCAGGTAGAACACGGCAACAACCACCGCCAATATCCCCAATGCCCACAAATCAACAACATTGACCAGCAATATATTGCCAAACAAATAGCCCGACAAACCTGGCAGAAACTCTGGCGCAAGATAACTGCACATAATACCGACACTCATACCAAACGCCCACAGCATGGCAATGGCAGAGTCTTCACGCACTTCTCGTCTGTTGCCCAAGCGCAATACTCCCCAGCCAGTAAGCAACGAAAAGAGTGCAGCACCAAGCAAAACCGGCCATCCTGCCAATGCACAAATGCCCACTCCGCCAAGGCAGGTATGGGCCATGCCGCCTGCAAGAAACACCATGCGATGGCTCACGATATAGGTGCCGGCAAGCCCACACACCAAACCGGCAAGGACACACGCCACAATTGCATTCTGAAAAAAACTATATTCTAACAGATCTGTCATTCTTTTTTATCACTTTGTCAGCCAACTACCGAATCCGGTTTGTCGCCTGTTACCGTCTGCTCAAAAACTCTATGTGGCCAGACTAACCCACTTACTTGGATTCCGCCTCCAAAACACAGGCATCTACTCCATCATCAACCATGCTTCGTCTTTTAGCGACACGGGCAGACTGATGCCGCGCAACTGCAGACTATGCAGCCACTCTGGAATTTCATCTGGCTTGAGAGTTGTCAGCACTTCCGAGAACTCCTCTATTTGCTTTTCATTGTAAGCCTCGGCAGAAATTCCCTTATAAGCATCGAGTTCCTCGTCATCAAAATAGACAATCTCCTCACTCATCTGCAATTCAAGGGACTTCTCGTCACAGAAGCACGACACCCCACAGACATCGTCCCGACTACAGTCCTTTGTGTCAGGCTTGGACGTACTGGTATTGCGGAGTTTCTTTCCCAATCCGAACACCACATATACGAGTACACCCGTTGCAAAGACTATGAGCAATGCCGCATTCATCACAACTCCTTAATTTCCACACCCGCTGACATAAGGTCATGCCAATACTGCGGATAAGACTTACTGACCACTTGGGCATCGTTTATCACAGCCCCATTCAACACACATGCACACGGCGCAAGGCTCATTGCCATGCGGTGGTCCTCATAAGTGTCTACTTCGGGTATCATCTGAGATTTACAGCGCAGGCCTTTCCACTCCAACACGCTGTCATCATGCTCCTCTACAACATAGCCGAACTTGCGCAGCTCTGTCACAAGAGCCGACATGCGGTCAGTCTCCTTTATACGCAAACTCTGCAAGCCACTGAACCTGAACGGCACATTCAGCGCACAACACGTGGCAACCATTGTCTGTGCAAGATCTGGGCAAGCAGTGAGGTCGCGCGTGTATTCTCTTACCTTGCAGCATGTCTTTTCCAACACTGCTCCCGTTTCTCCAAACGTTGTTACCACACCCAACGGCTCAAACAACTCTCTAATGCACGAATCTCCCTGTAGGCTGTTTTCAAACAACCCCTCAAGCGTTACCCGCCCTTCTTTTGCCAATGCAAGAAGTTCATACCAATAACTTGCACCGCTCCAGTCGTTCTCCACAACATACTCCCCACCATTATAAGCACCAGGACTCACCACAAGTGTGCGGTCATCTGGCTCTATCACACTTATGCCAAACCGACGCATCAAACTCAAAGTAATATCTATATACGGGCGACTTACCACCTCTCCGGCAAGTTCTAACGTCAACCCGTCTTCAAACGCTGGCGCCACCATAAGCAACGCCGATATGTACTGCGAACTGACATTACCCGGCAAAACGACGTGTCCACCCTTGAGTCTGTGACCCACAATGTGAAGCGGCGGAAAGCCATCTTCACCTGCATAAGTTATGTCTGCACCTATCAAGCGCAACGCATCAACCAAAATGCGGATAGGTCTGTGCTTCATGCGCTCAGTACCGGTCAACACCGTATCTGACTGAGTAGAGGCAAAATAAGCAGTAAGAAAACGCATCGAAGTGCCTGCCGCCATGACGTCTGTCACATCACTGCGCTCACACAACGCCTTTCTCATTACACGGGTGTCATCACAGTCTGACACATTATGCAAGGTAATGACACCGCCTGACAATTCATTGATAATGAGCATGCGATTACTGATGCTCTTGGAGGCAGGCAACACCACACGCCCCATTATATTAGAATATGGTGAAATCTTCAGTCTCATCTTTACATAACCAGCAAAGGCTTTTCTATTCTGGCAGGCTACAAAATTAGAGAAAAATTTGGACATCTCAAAAACTTGTAGTACTTTTGCACACGTTTTCGGGGTGTAGCTCAGTCCGGTTAGAGTACGCGTCTGGGGGGCGTGTGGTCGCTGGTTCGAATCCAGTCACCCCGACTTACAAAAATAATTGTTAGTTGAGGCTGTGTCGCAAACAAAGTTTACGGCACAGCCTTTT
Source organism: uncultured Prevotellaceae bacterium (assembly GCA_900557555.1). Classification (GTDB taxonomy): domain Bacteria; phylum Bacteroidota; class Bacteroidia; order Bacteroidales; family Bacteroidaceae; genus UBA6382. The sequence continues at coordinate 18,272 of USTH01000002.1, forward strand.
TTCATACCCTTGGTTCGCCTCCGTTGGAACCCAGCCCACAAAGGGCTCACCAATCATATCGGTTAGTCCCACAAATATAAACGGATGGAATAGCGCGGAAGCCCCTGTGCAGCAAGGCATAGAACGGCTCACCAAGCGAGGTTGTCATGTTCCACTAACATAGTGCACCAGTGTCCGCTAAGTTAGTAGACAACAGTCCGCTAGGTTAGCTGACACCAATACACTAGTTAGCGGAATGAAATTTGGTATGATTATGACACATCAAGACCGCTACGGCGTGTTGTCGTGTGCGTTTGTTGTCAAGAGATGCTTCTTTCAACCCCAAATTAAGTCGTTAGCTCGTAAAACTAAAAAGATGTCATTTACGACCTAATGACCGATTTGGGTTAAAGATTAGCAATGCCCTCTTCGTGGCTCAAGAGAAAATGCTTGGCAGGTAAGCCTCCGGCATAACCCGTAAGGGAATGGTCTGTGCCAATGACTCTGTGGCATGGCACAATGATGCTCAGGCGATTGGCTCCGATGGCTCTGGCCACGGCACGCACACCTCTGGGGTTGTCTGATGCTGCAGCAACAGCCGCATAAGTGCGAGTCTCACCAAAAGGAATGTCGGTTAAAACACGCCACACGGCTTTCTGAAACTCGGTTCCGGTAAGAATGAGTGGTAGGTCAAAAATATGGCGCCTGCTACTGAAATACTCTTCAAGCTGACCTACCGCCATCTGCAGCACAGTCGGCATACGTGCAAAACTGGTTTCCGAGAAATCGGCATTAAGCCGACAAGCGACAGTTCGGAGATTGCGACGGAACAAAGGACTGCCCTCCCAATCACATAGACACAGAAAGTTCTCGAAAGAACCCAGTATCAACGTGCCACACGGTGAGGGGTAATGAAATGTCTTAATGTCAGGCATCTCCGCAAAGTACTAAGGGGAAGGTCTTTTGTTCGAAACTAATGCAACGGCTCTAAACAGTCTTCTGAATAATCCTGCTGTGGAACCCGATCTGCGAAGAACGGAGTCATCACGGCTTTACGGTTTTACGGCTTTGCGCAGCTGCGAATTATAATATCGCCTATCACCAGTTACCTCTTTTCCTACAAATGGAGGAATACTGAATACGGCATCTTCACTCTCCACTTCCAGTTCGGCAAGCACCAACCCCTCAAGGCTACCATGAAACTCATCCACCTCCCATCGCCGTCCATCGAAAATAACAACATGGCGATGCTTGTCTATCGTACCAGGCAGACACAGGCGCAACAAATCAGTTGCATCAGCATAGGCAATTTCCTTTTCCCATTCATAACGGCTCAAACCGTTTTCCGACGATTCCCCCTTGACGGTGAGAAACGCCCTGTTGTCAAGCGTGCGTACCCTTAACGTGCGGCAAGGGTCATCGCACAGATATCCTTGAACAATATGATGGGTTTCTGACACAACAGGTCTGAAGTCACCTTTAACGAGAAATTTGTGTTCTATTTCCATATTGCCTATAAGAGAAAAAACAGAGAGCGACTATAATCACTCTTCTAATCAGAGCATATCAAAACCGACAATTTATGCTCTATTCTACAATAGGTACGCTCACTTGCAGGATAAAAAAGCATACTTGTGGTTTGTGTGCGGATGTCCGTACACAAACCACAGGTATGACTTTAGTTGTTAAGAGAATAGCTGATACAGAATACCAATGCCAACACGATTAGGCCTATGATGATGCCCCAAATCACTGTTTCTGCCTGTTTCTTCTGCTTTGCTTCTCTGTTATTTACTTTTGCCTGATGTTTCTGATTCATAATGTTGATCTCTTTTTGTTAATATTTTCTATAGTGCAAATATAGCAAAATATGTATAGTACTCCACAATTTTACACTGAAAAAGTGCTTCTGAATACCAATTTACATTATTTATCATCACTGCAAAAGCATTTGCAATGCCTCGGCTATTCAAACTTTTCGTCGCTCATGAGGTAGGCCTTAATAAATCCATCAAGTTTGCCGTCCATCACAGCATCTACATTGCTGGTTTGGTAACCAGTGCGGTGGTCTTTCACACGACGGTCATCAAACACATAGGAGCGTATTTGACTACCCCACTCTATTTTCTTTTTGCCCGCTTCGATTTTTGCTTGTGCAGCCTGACGGCGCTTCAGCTCGCGGTCGTAGAGCTGCGAACGGAGCAGTCGCATGGCATTGTTGCGGTTTTCAAGCTGCTTGCGCGTTTCGGTGTTTTCTATAATGATTTCCTCTTCTTCCCCAGTGTCAGGGTCGGTATACTGATAGCGCAAGCGCACTCCGGTTTCCACCTTGTTGACATTCTGTCCGCCTGCTCCCGACGACCGGAATGTGTCCCAACTAATTTTGGAGGGGTCAACAGTCACCTCTATAGTATCGTCCACCAGCGGAGTAACAAACACACTGGCAAATGACGTCATGCGCTTGCCTTGAGCATTGAACGGCGACACACGCACAAGACGGTGAACTCCGTTTTCAGATTTAAGGTAACCGTAGGCCATATCACCCTCAATCTCTATAGTGCAGGTCTTGATGCCGGCCTCGTCACCGTCCTGAAGATTGACAATGGTGGCCTTGTAGTTGTGAGACTCAGCATAACGCAAATACATGCGCATGAGCATTGATGCCCAGTCTTGACTCTCGGTGCCACCAGCCCCCGAATTGATTTTAAGCACACAATCCATAGAGTCCTCTTCTGCCTGAAGCATGTTCTTCAACTCCATCTTCTCTAACACGGCGTATGCCTTGCCATAGGCAACGTCCACTTCTTCCTCCGTCAACATTCCGTCGCGATGAAACTCCAAAGAAAGCTCCACCTCATCTACCAGACTCTGCAATTCCGCATAATGGCCAACCCAGAACTGGAGGGTCTTGACTTTCTTCATCTGCCCCTCGGCAGCCTTGGGATCGTTCCAGAAGTCAGGAGCCTGCGTGCGCAACTCCTCTTCTTCAAGCTCCATCTTCTTGGCGTCAATGTTAAGATAGCCTCCCAATGCCTTAGTGCGGTCGGCGAGGTCTTTATACTGTTCCTGTGTAATCATATACGTACATTTTGCATTCTGACAACCATCGGCAATCTGTTTCCGCACCTTTCGAGTGCAGGTATGGCCACATGGGGCTGCCTATTCATACATCTTTTCTATTTCATCGGAATAATGGTCAAACACCACACGTCGCTTGACCTTTAGGGTGTTGGTCATCTCGCCCCTCTCCATGCTGAAAGGTTGCGGCAACAAGGTAAAGCGCTTGACCTGCTCATATTTTGCCAGACCCTGCTGCAGTGTGTCAATGCGGTCGGCAATCATACCGACTATGGTGCGGTCGGCACACAGCTCGGCGTTGGTGACGGCTTTGAGGTTGTGCAGCTTGGCATACTGCCGCAGCATTTCATAGCACGGCACTATCAGAGCCGACACATATTTGTAGCGGTCGGCAATGATGACCACCTGGTCTATATACTTGTCCACCACAAGTTTTGCTTCAATCTGTTGGGGAGCAATGTATTTGCCGTTTGATGTCTTATACAAGTCCTTGATGCGGTCAGTGAGAAACAGTTCTCCGTCTTTGATATAGCCCCCGTCACCTGTGTGAAACCACCCTTCGGCATCAATGGCCTCGGCCGTAGACTTGGGTTTGCGGTAGTAACGCGACATTATCGTAGGCCCCTTGAGAAGAATCTCTCCCTGTGCAGAAATTTTCACTTCAACTTCGCGAAGCACTCTACCCACCGAGCCGATGGTAAAGCGTCTACCTCTTTGGTCACACGACACGGTGGCAGTACTTTCAGTCAATCCGTAGCCAGCCACCATATTGATGCCACAAGCATGAACAAAACTCTCAATATCGTGCGATATCGTAGCTCCCGCTGTAGGGAAGAAATTGCCACGGTCAAGCCCAAGTGTCCTACGTATAAGGCTGAACACCATTGAGTCGAAAAACCTATATTTCACACTCAGAGCCAACGGCACTGGTTTGCCCTGGGTGACATAGTCCTCATAGACCCTGCGTCCTGTGGCCAGGGCTGTTTCAAAGAGTTTACGCTTCACTATCCCACCACTCTGCACACGCTCCAAAATACCTTCATAGATTTTCTCCCAAAAACGGGGCACGGCACACATGCACGTAGGCCTTATCTGCTGCATTGCCTTGAGTGCATCAGCAGGATTTCTGTTAATAACCTGCACTGCACCTGTCGACAAGCCCAAGTATGCCCACCCTCGTTCAAAAACATGGGTAAAAGGCAAAAAATTAAGGCAGATGTCCTTTTCGCTAAAATCGAGCACCTCGCTGTTGCCTTTTATGGCTGCATTATACATTCCATAGGTCAACACAACACCTTTGCTGCTGCCTGTGGTGCCGCTGGTATAGAGTATATTACAGATATCCGTATCCTGCGCCCTGCCCTTGCGGAGGTCAACAACAGCATCAAGGCTGTCATCGTCGCCAAGAGCGAGGAAGTCATCAAAATAAAGCGAGATGTTATCAGTAGGGTGCTTCACCACAGTATCATCGAATATCACTATTCGCTCAAAAGACGGACATATCGGCAACAATGAAAACACCGTATCATACTGTTGCTGCCCACCTACAAAGACGGTATGTATCTCGGCATCTGAAATCATGTAATGAGCCTGCTCTGTACTGCTGTTGGCATAAAAAGGTATCGTTACTGCTCTGATTCCGTAGCAACCGAAGTCAACATAAAAGCAGTTGGGCATGTTGTCCGAAAAGATCGCCACCTTTTCCTGCTCGTTGACCCCCATCGCCAACAGAGCCTTTGAAGTACGGTGTACCGTCTTGCTGAATTCCACCCACGATACGGGCGTCCACTTTCCGCTTTTCGCATTGCGGTATGCCAAAGCCGTCTTTTCGCCGAACTTTGCCGCTTGAGTTTCTACCAACCTTGAAAGGTGACACAGTGTTACCATCTGTTCTTAATTCGTTTGCAGGCCTTCTCCAGAAGACAGTCCGCAGGGCTTGGCGCACAAACTCCAGACAGGCTTCCTAACAGCCATTTGCATGATTTACAGTGCAAAGTTACAACAATAATTCTACAAAACACCGTCCAACACCATCCAATTAGTCCGTTGCCCCCGTGGTAACTACACTGCAAGCTGTCTGGAGTTTTCACCACGGCATACACCAAAAACCACCCATGGCTGACAAACAAGTCACCACACACATAAGAACCGGTCTGCCAAAGAATGCAACGAATGCAGACTCTGACAAACCGGCCCTACGGTAAGATACACTCACTCAAAGGAGTGATCTGGTTATGCCACTTTATTGAGCTTTCTGATAATAGAGAATATGAACAGTGCTGCCACAAGGCAGATGCACATCAGCACACCCCACACGATGTAGAGGTCGTGACCCCAAATAAGGGTAGGAATGCTCACGAGGAAATTACCCACGGCAGTGGCCACAAACCATCCACCCATCATCATGCCCTTGTATTTGGGAGGAGCCACCTTGCTGACGAAAGAGATTCCGATAGGTGAAAGCAACAGTTCGGCAAAGGTCAGAATCAGATAGGTGGACACAAGAATATTGGGACTGACATTGGCAAGATGTTCGGGATTGACAGGATCTGGCGCAGGCAAACCGATTGACGACAGGGTCATAACCAGATAAGCCACAGCTGCCACGAGCATACCAAGGCCTATCTTGACTGGAGCCTTCGGTTCTTTGCCCCTCTTGGCCAAAGCACCGAAGATGGCAATGCTCACCGGGGTAAGAGCCACAACAAAGCACGGGTTAAACTGTTGGAAGATAGGAGCATCAATCTCTACACTACCCTCCGAGCAGAGATACTTGTAGACCAACACACAGGCTCCGATGACAGCCAACACGCTGTAGACGACGCGAGGCTTGGTAGCATGACTCTGGAAGATGCCAAACAATCCATAGACCACAAAGATGACCATCATGAGGTTGGTAACATCAAACTCCATGGCTGTAAGACCAGTAGCGGAAAGCGCCACGTAGTCACGAGCAAAATACGTAAGGGTGGCACCGTTCTGGTGGAATGCCATCCAGAAGAATATCACCACAGCAAAAACGAGGCAGAGGCAGATGATGCGCTCCTTGGTCTCGGCAGGCGAAATCTCAGCAACGGCCTCCTCTTTTTCTGCAACAGGGTCATCTTTCTTCTTTGACACCTCAAGCACCTGCCTGAATGTAGGTCTGCCAAGATAGAAGATGGCGATGCTGACAATGAGCGAAGCACATGCCACAGCAAAAGCAAAGTGATAGGAGTCGCCTTCTGATACGCCCAAGGAAACATGCGCCCACTTCATTATCTTAATAGCGGCGGTAGGGGCAAACAACGCGCCCACGTTGATGAGCATATAAAAGAGTGAGAAACCTGCATCACGCTTGTTGGCATACTTGGGGTCGTTGTAGAGGTCACCCACCATCACCTGGAGATTACCCTTAAACATACCTGTACCAAAGCTGACCAAAACCAGAGCTGCTGCCATGGCTACAATGGCCACGGTGGTAGTCCCCAGAGGAACAGACAACAGTGCATAACCCGCAAACATGATGTAGATACCAATAGTCACCATTTTGGAATAACCCCATCTGTCAGCAGCCATACCACCAAAGAGTGGCAGGAAATACACCAACATAAGAAAACTTGAATACACGACTCCAGCAGTAGCAGAACTCCAGCCGAAGTTAGCCTGCAAGAAAAGAATGAACACGGCAAGCATGGTGTAGTATCCAAATCGCTCGCCCGTGTTGGCAAATGACAAGGCCCATAAGCCTTTAGGTTGTCCTTCAAACATAATATTTTGTTTTTTAGTGAGTAATTACATCAACTTGGTTACGCCGACATTCTCCAAGCCATAGCCTTTTCTTCTGTCTTCTGCCTTGAGAGCAAACGACAGCACTATCGCCACGAAACCGAAAACGGAAAAAATGCCCATCGAAACGGTATAGTCAATATTTCCCGAGGCATCGGTGTTAGCCTCGTTGACACTACCTATAAGGACAGGCACCATAGACAAGCCTATATTCTGAATGTAGTATATCAAGGCATAGGCGGTGCCCAACAGTTTCATCGGAATAATCTTAGGTACAGCAGGCCACATGGCCGAAGGTACCAGTGCAAATGCCACGCCAAGAACAATCATGACGACCACGGCCACAGCCCAAGACGTCAGGGGCAAGGCAAAGATAACATGAACCAGAGCCAGAAGCACCGAACCTATTATCATCAACGTAGCACCCTTGCCCTTACGGTCGTATATGGAACCGAACAAAGGAGTAAGGAATATCGTGCCAAAAGGCAACATAGCAGGAATCAATCCCGCCAATTCGTTGTCAACGCCATATTTGGTCACCATCAGTTTGGTGGCAAATTTCAAAAAAGGGAACACACCGGCATAGAACATCAGGCAAAGCAACGTGATGAGCCAGAACCCCCTGTTGGAGAAAAGAATTTTCAGGTCAGAAAACCTAAAGCCGTCATCTGGCTCGCCCTGAACGGCCTCCACTGACTTGTCAAGCTTCTGGTCCATCATGCAGTAGACAACATAACTGATTATGCCGACACACAAAAACACGACACCAAGACCCACAGAGGCACTCACCCCACCCATAGCCTTGGCAAAGGGAAGAGCTGCAGCCAAAGCGACAGCAGTGCCTATACGTGCCAGAGCAACCTGCAGGCCCATGGCTAAAGCCAATTCGTGGCCCGCAAACCACTTTACAAGCACCTTGTTGACAGTGACGCCGGCAATCTCACAACCAACGCCAAACACGGCAAAGCCCAGACAAGCCCAGACCGCCTGCATGTGATAGCCCATAAAAGTGCCCGCAAATTCGTGGCCTACAGCATACCATTTTATCAAGGCACCAAACAACATCAACACCGCACTCAACGAACCCGTAAAGCGTATGCCAAATTTGTCGAGTATGATGCCACCGAAAAACAACAGCAGCAAAAAGACATTGAAATAGCCATAGCCACCCGAGAAAAAGCCATAGTCGTCAGACGACCACCCAAGGCCGCCCTGTTCGATTGGCGCAGTTAGCAAAGGCTCAAGGGGAGACATAACATCTGTAAAAAAATAACCCGCCATCATCGTTATACTAACAACAATGAGAGCCGTCCATCTTGCTGCCCTACTGTCTGCAAGAGATTTCCTTATATATTCTACCATCTTTACTGGTGTATTGCTATCAAGTTTCAAGCCGTCACTCACAAAGCAAGTAGCAATGTTATGAGAGCATACGTCACTTGAAATTCACTTTATTTCTATGAATACTGTGCAAATTTAATGTTTTTTCTCCATCACCATTACTTTTTTGCAATAAAACTGCCCTCGCACAACTGTTTTGTTAATACGCAAGCACCTCACGACAGCAAAAAACAACAGGTATTCATTTTTTAACCACAAAGGCAACAGCAATGAGCACGAAATTGCGAAAAACAGTTAAAAGAAATCTGATGCAAAGAAAATAAGGGCTGTTCTTTTGCCCATACTATATAAAAACATTATTTTTGTAACTTAAACAAAAATTATGCCAGAACATACGACACTGGAAGTCAACGTAGAAAAGATACTGCACGACAAGGCCGGAGCAAAGGCAAAATATGTTCCGCACTTTGTGGTGAAATGGCTCAAGCGTATTCTGCACCAAGACGAAATCAACGCATTCCTCCGTGAACACCAAGATGAGGAGGGGGTGGAATGGCTTGAGTCTACAATTAAATATCTTGATGTCAACCTTAAAGTAAGTGGACTTGAAAACCTCGCCACCGACAACAGCAAACGCTATACATTCGTTAGCAACCACCCGCTCGGAGGCATTGACGGTGTAGCCCTCGGGGCAATTCTCGGCAAGCACTACAATGGTAATATACGCTACCTGCTCAATGACATCTTGATGAACCTGCCCGGATTGAAGCCGTTAGGGATGCCGGTTAACAAAACTGGCGGCCAGAACCGCAACACCGTACGTCTGGTGGACGAAGTTTTCCGATCCAACTACAACATCATTGTGTTTCCTGCTGGTCTATGTTCACGCATGATAAACGGCCGCGTGCAGGATTTGCCGTGGAGCAAAACCGCCATACAGAAAAGCATTCAGAACCACCGCGACATAGTACCCATCTTCTTTAGCGGACAAAACTCGAAACGTTTCTACCGAATAGCAAACATCTCAAAAAAACTAAAATTCAACTTTGCCATGCTCTTCCTCGCTGACGAAGCATACAAAAGTCGCGGAAAAAAGTTTGAAGTACGCATAGGCAAACCTATAGACTGGCAACACTTCGACAACAGCCGCACACCAACACAGTGGGCACAGTGGCTGAGAAAACAAGTATACAAGCTATAATACACCACATCTATTCCAAATCCACATTAAGCATGGAAAACATAATAGCACCCATAGATAGAGAGCTTTTAAAGGCAGAACTGACCCCCGAACGCAAATTGCGCCACACCAACAAGAGCAACAACGACATCTATATTGTGACGTGGCAAGATTCACCTAATGTCGTGCGCGAAATCGGGCGATTGCGTGAAATAGCATTCAGAGAAGCCGGTGGCGGAACAGGCAAAAGCCTTGACCTTGACGACTTTGACACCTGCGAAACCCCCTACAAGCAACTCATTGTGTGGAATCCCGAAGAAGAGGAAATCATAGGAGGCTACCGCTACCTGCCTGGCAACGAAGTGACACTCGACGAGAACGGACAGCCAAAGCTCGCCACTTCACACCTCTTCAACTTCTCCGACCGCTTCATAAAAGACTACATGCCACAAGCTGTGGAACTCGGACGTTCTTTCGTGACTCTTGAATACCAGAACACACGGCGCTCTGTAAGCAAAAGCCTTTTTGCCCTCGACAACCTCTGGGATGGACTTGGTGCGCTTACCGTCGTCATGCCAAACGTGAAATATTTCCTTGGAAAAATGACCATGTACCCCAGCTTCAGCCGCATGGGACGCGACATGATTCTATATTTTCTCAACAAACACTTCGGCGACAAAGAAAAGCTCATAACAACCAAACACCCCATAATCATAGAAGCCGACCCAGACTATCTGGCATCGCTGTTTACCGAAGACGATTTCAAGGCCGACTACAAACTGCTAAACACTGAAGTGCGCAAGCTGGGCTACAATATTCCTCCACTGGTCAACGCCTACATGGGACTGAGCCCCACAATGAAGGTATTCGGCACAGCAATCAATGATGAGTTTGGAGACGTAGAAGAAACAGGCATTCTCATTGCCGTTGATGAAATTCTGGCAGAAAAGCGTATGCGCCACATCAACTCCTTTGTCAAGGAACACCCCGAGACAATAGGTGTGTTGCGAGACGTACTCACTCCACCTCTTATAAAAAGGTAGACAACTCTCGACAATAAAAACCAGCAAAATGTCAGCCTCAACACGCCAGCGAACCGTTACCACAGTAACAATGTGGGGAGCCGTAGGAAACCTCGCACTTACAGCATTTAAGCTTGTGGCAGGTATCTGCGGACAGAGTTCTGCCATGGTGGCAGACGCCATCCACTCGCTCAGCGATCTCGTCAGCGATATCGTGGTAGTTGTGATGGTCAGGGTCAGCAACAAGGCCATTGACAAGAGCCATGACTATGGTCACGGCAAATATGAAACTCTTGCTACAACAATCATAGCTATAATGCTGCTCATTGTGGGCTGTGAACTGACAATATCAGGGTTCGGAAAAATCCATCAGGCAATGCAAGGCATACCGCAACCCACACCACACCCCATTGCGCTCATTGCCGCACTGTTTTCCATTCTTACAAAGGAATTTCTGTACCAGTGGACCAATCGAGTGGGTACGAGAATCAACAGCCCCGCCATGATTTCAAACGCATGGCACCACCGCACCGACGCCCTGTCATCAGTCGCCTCAGCAATCGGCATTGGCGGCGCTATCCTGCTCGGTGGTCAATGGACAGTGCTCGACCCTATCATCTGCTGCATCATAAGTGTCTTTATAGTCATCGTAGCCATAAGAATGATTTCACCTGCCATCCATGAATTGACAGAGGGGTCGTTGTCTGACGACACAGAACAACAGATTGTAAACGACATCATGTCGATAAAAGGTATAGAAGATGTACACGATCTCAAGACCCGCCGCAACGGCACCTGCATCATTCTTAGTGCCCACATCGTAGTCTCCCCAACCATGACAGTGGAAAAAGCACACCAAATTACAGTAGAGGCCGAAGAAGCACTACGCAGCGACTTCGGACAGAATACACTGATTTCACTGCACGTTGAGCCTAACAAGAAAGCACGGTAACCTCCACAGGACTCCACAGGACAAAAACAGATCGCACATGACAATCGACCCGCCACACGACCCCATGGGGCAAGCCGTGCTCGACCACCAACAAGGCAAGCCGACCAAAAAGCTAAGAGTGCTGTCGTCAATGTTTGACGAAGACGAGATGCCCGTCTCACACCTTTTTCGTACATACAGCGAGATGCCTCGACTTGAGCAATTAGCTCTCGACCTATGCAAGGGAAAGGTTCTTGACGTCGGCGCATGTGCAGGTTGCCATACTTTGCACCTTCAGGAAAAAGGATTCAACGTAACCGCTATCGACATTTCACCACTCTCTGTGGAAACCATGAAACTGCGCGGCATCAGGCAAGTGATGCTTGCCGATATGTTTGAAGACAATATCGGCAACAATTATGACACCATCCTTCTTCTTATGAATGGCACAAGCATAGCCGGCACTCTCGACCGCCTTCCTCTTTTTTTTAACAAACTCAAAACAATGCTTGCGCCCGACGGCCAGATATTGCTTGACTCCACCGACATACGGTATATCTATGAAGATGAAAACGGCAACTTCGACTACGATGGCACAAAATACTACGGACAAGTGGACTACCGCATGCAATACGGCCACACCAAAGGCCGACGTTTCGACTGCCTCTACGTTGACCCCGCCACCATGCAGAGATGCGCCACCGCCACTGGCTTCAACTCAGAAATTCTGGAACAAAACGACGAGTACGCATATCTCATGAGGCTTACCCCCTTACCCCATGCCTGCACTAACAATGAACCCAAATCGGTCATTAGGTCGTAAATGACATTTTTCGTTACTTCTTATTGCCTTTTGTTTTTATAAGGCATCTGTAGCTTGTTTTTAACTCAAAATAGCCCGCTATTATTCCCTAAAAAAACAAGCAACATCTGCTCTTCTAAAAACAGTATCCAATAAGTCCTAACGCACGAATTGGGATGAAATGCCTGTGTAGCCAAACACAGGGCATAGCCAAGAAGCAAATGGTGCATACGCACCTTTGGCAAAACATAAGAAAATCAGGCTTTTTACTCCGTATGAAATATACATGGGTGAGACAATGTTGCTGTCAGCCAATCTTCACCACATCAAGGTCATCGGGAACAACAATTCCACCATCGAAATATTGCCGCGCCTCGGCAGTATAAGCCCCACGGCGCTTAGCAAGCGTAGCGTCCTCTGTGTGATAGAGCAGGAGATTGCCGACATTAAGCGACTGAGCAAGCTGGGCGGCGTCCTTTACCGTAGAATGGTATTTCTCATAAGGATGAAAACGGTCGCGGTCAGCATAAAGGCAAAATGATTCACACATGAGCCAATCTGCATTTTCCGCATAACGACGACAAGACTCCTGATACGGCTCGTCACCCAGACATGTCAAGACCTTTCCGCTCGGCAACAAAGCTCGGAAACCATATTGTTTCTCTTTGTCAGAGTGAATGTCAAAGAACTGCAGCTGAAGGTCACCCAACTGCAACGCTTCACCGTCTCTGACCTCTCGAAATAGTACTTGTCGGCCTACAAAGGAATAGTCCTTCTTCGAAAGCATCAACTCAGCCATAGCACCAAGCACATGAAGCACACGCCCATGACCATAAATGGAAAGTGGCTTCTGACAGCCACCGTCCTTCACCATGTTTATTACTTTCCTCATCAGCCATATTGCCCCCATTATGTGGTCTGTGTGGGCATGGGTAATAAACATATTCTGTATGCTGCTAACAGCTATGCCGGCTTTCTCCAACTGCGAAAGAATGCCGTTTCCTCCACCCGAATCAACCATAAAGAGCGTTTGCGGTGTTTTAAGTACAAAGCACGTATTAAAACACTTCGTCACTAAGGCGTTGCCTGTGCCAAGCATCGTTATGGAAGCATCACTATCTGCACATTTTATTTCTGTAATCATACTTTAAGGAACCATTCTGCAACCAGATATGCAACCAACAAAACGTGAAGGATTGCTACTACCGGAATAACATATCTGAAAGCCTTCTTCTGGGTTTTGTGATGAAAAAGGCTCATTGCCATCAACGCCCCAACGGCACCACCTATAATGGCAATAACAAACAGGGTCGTTTCTGAAATGCGCCACCTGCCGTGTGCAGCCTTGGCTTTGTCAATACCATACAGGCAGAAAGCCACGACATTAAGCAGTAATATGCCATAAAATGCAAAAAAGCACATCAGTCAAAACAATTTTTATTTTTAAAGTTCACACTTACCTCGCATGCAACAGCGTGACCCGACTAAATACAGCTGCTAACGAGACTGGGTGTAACCCAACGACTTCAGCAACTCTACCACACGCAGACGGACATCGCCCTGCAAGATGATTTCACCACCCTTGACAGCTCCGCCTATGCCCAGTTTTGACTTAAGCACTCTGCCCAATGCAGACAAGTCATCCTCTGGACCTTGAAAACCTGCAACAATAGTTGCTGTCTTGCCGCCACGCCCAGCACGTTCGAAGCGCACACGCAACTTCTGCTGCTTGGCAGGCAATGTTTCTGCCTCGTCAGGCTCTGCCACAGAATATTCAAAGTCGGGATTAGTCGAATAGACTATACCAATCTTTGATTTCCAGTCGTTGTTAACGGCCATATTGCACAATGAATATCATGTGTCCGTACACAGCCATCATCAGAATATGATGACATTTGAATCCTGAGCACCAGACTGGGCAGGCTTGATAGCCATGGTGAGACTATTGATGCTTCGCAGAATATCATTGGTGCGCTTATAAGTAGGCGTTGTCTCCACCATTGATATAATCTCATCGTTGTCAAGGCTTTCAGAAGAGAATTTATAAACCCTGTATGAGTGGCGTGCACGGTTGGCATCGGTATCGTCATAATATTTGCCACGGCGTTCATCAAGTTCCTGACGGCGCATTTCATCTTCCTCCGAGAGAGGTTCCTTATGATTGCCCGTCACATCTCCTATCACGTCGTTAAGCATAAAGCCTGTAGCAAGGATTGTCACCTTCACCTTCTTGCCCAGACTCTCATCATTGGCTATTCCGAACTTAGTCTCAACATCTGAATCGAAACGGCTCATGAAATCATGTATCTCGTTCATTTCGTCCATCATCAGCGACTCACCCTCGTTGCTCTTACAGAACGTGATATTGAGAAGCAGACGTTTGGAACGGTAGATGTCAGAATTGTTGAGCAAGGGCGAATGAAGTGCATTCTGTATGGCTTGGCTCACACGGTTGTCACCGTCCCCATAGCCAGTACTCATGATAGCTACACCACCGTCCTTCATCACGGTACACACATCTCGGAAGTCGAGATTGACGATGCCGTGAACAGTTATAATCTCAGCTATGCTTTTAGCGGCCACGCTTAACGTATCGTCAGCCTTGCCGAAAGCATCAAACACAGGCAGGTTGGGATAGATTTCACGCAAGCGCTCATTATTGACCACCAAAAGAGCATCGACATACTTCGACATTTCGTCTACACCATCAAGAGCCTTGTCAATCTTTCTGATACCCTCAAATTTGAAAGGAATTGTCACGATGCCCACCGTAAGGATGCCCATCTTGCGGGCCTCACGTGCAATCACCGGGGCAGCTCCAGTTCCAGTGCCACCACCCATGCCTGCCGTGATAAACGCCATCTTTGTGCCGTCATCAAGCATTCGGCGGATGTCTTCGAGACTGTCTTCAGCGGCCTTGCGTGCACGCTCTGGTCGGTTGCCGGCACCAAGGCCCTCTGCACCAAGTTGCAGCCGAGTGGGCACAGGGCTGTCGCTCAGCGCCTGACTGTCAGTATTGCACACCACGAAACTGACGTCATGTATTCCTTCATTATACATGTGTTTAACGGCATTGCCGCCACCTCCGCCGACACCAATCACCTTGATAATGCAAGGCTTCTGTTTCGGCATTGCAAAGTTCAACACATCTCCTTCTTTTCTTTCTTGCATATTATCTGTTGTTTTTTATTCCATTTGGTTTTGCCCGTCCCCCCGCACAGCCAAGCCGTCATTAAATATAATGCTTTGTCGGGGAGTCTGGTCAATGTTGTCGTCTCTTTGTTTTGCCAAGTCAAACTTCATGCGCAGGCTGCCCACCATACGTGAAGACCTGGTATATGTTGGCGATGTTTCTATTGCACTTATAACGCTGTCGTCATCAAGTTCGTCGGCATTAAATTCGTAGATATTCCATCTGAATGTAGTGTCCACACCGCCATAGAAATGGTCAAACAAGGCCTTAAGACGTTGGCCCTGAGTTATTCTATACATGCCGTCACCATAGATATCGATATCATCGGGTTCGTCTTCAATGCCGAAACCCGATGCCAAGATGGTCACCTTTATCTGTTTGCCAAGACTGTCGTCATAGCCAATGGCATGTTTGCAATCTATATGGGTGTCAAAGCGCTGCATAAATGCTGTTATCTCATTGAGTTCCGTCATCATTAGCGGTTCTCCACTGTCAGCATTACTGCTGGTGAAGATTGTCATGAGTAATCGCTTTGAGTTATAGATATTGTTATTGTTAAGAAGCGGAGTATTGAGAGCCGCATCAATGGCGTGGTTCAGACGATCTACACCCTCGGCATACGCCGTGGTGATGACTGCCACTCCGCCGTCGTTCAGCACGGTCTTGACATCGGCGAAATCTGGGTTTAGTTCTCCGTGCACCTTAATGATGTCAACAATACTCTTGGCTGCAACGCTCAGTGTGTCGTCTGCACGCATAAAGGCCTCTATTGCCGTCTTGGTGGGATATACCTGGAAGAGTCTCTCGTTATTAATAACCATCAGAGAGTCAACGTTTTGCGTCATCTCCTCCAGACCAAGCAGAGCCTTGTCAATGCGATTCATGCCCTCATAGCGGAACGGAATGGTGACTATGCCTACCGTTAGAATTCCCATCTCCTTTGCCACGCGGGCAATAACGGGAGCACCGCCTGTACCTGTACCACCACCAAGTCCTGTGGTTATAAACACCATCTTGGTACCATCACCAAGAACTTCACGTATCTCGTCTATACTGTTTTCAGTCGCCAACCGCCCTTTTTGCGGGTCTCCACCCACGCCAAGACCATCGCTGCCAAGTTGCAGGCGTCTTTCAACGGGTGAATGGCTCAGGGCATCTGCATCGGTGTTGCACACGGCAAAGGTGACATCTGGGAATCCCTGCTCATACATGTGCTTGACAGCATTGCAGCCGCCACCACCAACACCAATCACCTTGATGATGTTGTGCTTGCGCCTGTCAAAACCTTGAAATCCTATCAAAGCACTATCTTCCGCCATAATCCCCTATTGTTTATTGTAAGAATAACGCCATTACCGAAGCTCTCGTTGATACTGTCAGGACAGCAGTTTCTTGACAATGTCAGAGATTGCACGCCCTTCGGCCTTGCCGGCAAGCTGTTTTGAGGCCACTCCCATCACCTTGCCCATATCTTTCATGCTGGCAGCTCCGGTTTGGGCTATTATACCCTTGACAATTTCTTCAAGTTCTTCTGCCGACAGCTGTTTGGGAAGATACTCCTCAATAACCGCCACTTGTGCGGCTTCCTCTGCGGCAAGATCCTCCCTACCCTTACCACTATAGAGAGCAGCGGTGTCCTTGCCCTGCTTAGCCAGCTTGGCGAGAATTTTCAATGCCACGTCATCGCTCAGCTCATCACCAGCACCTGGAGCGGTCTTCGCTTCAATGAAATACTTCTTTATGTTACGCAATGCCTCAAGGCGCACCTTATCCTTCGCCTTCATTGCGGCTACGATATCTTTGCTTACTTTATCAAAAAGACTCATAAT
Organism: uncultured Prevotellaceae bacterium; assembly: GCA_900557555.1. Lineage (GTDB taxonomy): Bacteria > Bacteroidota > Bacteroidia > Bacteroidales > Bacteroidaceae > UBA6382. The sequence continues at coordinate 35,395 of USTH01000002.1, forward strand.
GTTATTGTTTTTCAAAATGAACTACACTATTCCTCCGTGATTTTCTTGACTCCCTCCGTAAAACCTTGTACGCATCTTTTCCAGAACCCCCGCTTGTGGATCTTTACCCCCTCTGTCGTTGTCTCTGGGTTAGCCGGCTCCTCTGCCACTGGTGTTTCAGAGGAGTCAGCAGGCTCTGGGGCAAAGATATCGGTATTCACATCAATATCCGCTGTGCAGTTCTGGTTGGCTCCCGCTATCAGTCCCAAAGCAGCAATGTAGCGTATCTCACTGTTCTTGATACCAGGAGGCAGTATATAGTTTGCCGACTGCGAATTCTTACGGATGGTCACCTTGTCTATGCCCACCACTTCTTTGAATACGCTGGCAATATTGGTCATATTGGAACCGCCACCAGTAAGGAAAGCTCCTGCAATGAGGCTGTCGCGCGCATATTTCGATTCGTTAATCTGCTGCTTCACATTCACAAGAATCTCGGTAAGGCGAGCATCAATAACTGCGCTAAGTGTCTTGCGTTTGATTTCAATGCCGTCAGAAGTCGTCTTGACAACAGCCTCGCCTTCCTCCTCCGAGAATGAGGCATAGGGCTCGCCAAACTTGCTCACCTTAAGCTCTTCGGCTTCATCGTGTTCCATCTGCAGGGTCATGATGTCTTTCGTGATGTTTTCACTGCCTAACGGAATAACAGAGAGGAAACGCAGCAATTTGGACTTATAAATGGATACGGTGGTGGTGTCTGCCCCTATGTCTACAAGCAGACAGCCCGAGTTCTTCTGGGCTTCGTTAAGCAATTGGTCTGCCACCACAAGCGGCGTGAGCTTGTATTCTACCACCCCTATGCCGTTGACGTTCTGAAAGCAGTTCTCAATGAAGTTGCGCAGTTTAGACTTGGCAATAATGTTCAGATAGCGTCCCTCTATGTTGTTGCCCATCACACCTACGGCATCAAGCAACTTTTGGATACCCACGGCATACTCTTGAGGAATAACATCGAGAATGCTCTGACCCTCATATGTGATATTTGTGTTTTCGTCGTTTAAATTGTCTATGTCCTCCTTCAAAATCTTGTGTTCCTCCTCGTCAAAGCTCCGTCTCACTTCGTTGTGTACGGTGTGTATGCCCTGTCCGGAGTAGCTCACATACACTTGGGTTATCTTCTTCTGAAGTTCCTCCTCAAGTTTGGCCTTGATGCCCTGTATGCAGGTAGCCGCAAGGTCTGCATTGTTTATTATGCCCTTGCGCATAAAAGGCGTTGCGTTTTGCTGCACGTGAGCCTTGATCTCAATCTTGCCGTCAAGCCGCTTTGTGCCGGCCACTCCCACAACCTTCGACGAGCCCAACTCGATAGCGATGATATTTAACTCTTCTGTTGCCATATATTATCAATTTTTAGTTTCTTCCTCATATTTGGTACACACAGCCTGGTTGCTATATTCCAGACTGATGCGTTGGTATTTGTTCCACCCCACGGTGTTGAGCACCTTTTCGTATAGCAGCTTCAGCCTTGAGAGTTTCAGTCCTATGCCACTGGGCTTGCCCAACTCCACCACATGGCAGCCCACCCGCGGGGTTAGCTCCACTTTGCCTTGGGGCGTGAAGTTTATCTGTTCTATCATGTCATTCCAGAACTCGTCAGTGTAGAGTATCTGTCCAAATGTTGCCAACACAGATTTGTGTCTGTTATAGTTCACATAGCCCGTAACCACCGCCACATCGGCAGGATACTGAACATGTGGAATCTTGTTGCCCTTGATATCTATATAGTAGCCCTCGCCCATCACCGGCATCACGCGCAATATCGGAAGTTTCTGGCTTACCTCTATAACCACATCGCCCTTTGGAGTGGTGTAGCACAAGCTATTGAGCACAAACTGGTGACTGTCGACTGCTCTCTTTATCTTGTTCAGATGCACATTGTCCATATTCTTGCCCACGGGGTTGAGTCTGGTGTCTGTGAGAATCTGTTTTATGTCGCCAACCGAAACAAAGTCGGCCTTGTCAGAGTCTGACACGGTGATAAGAACCTGACGGCATACCACGTTGTGCCTTTTCTTGTTGAATTTGACAAACGCAAACACAAGATAGGTCAGCATGCCCAACAGTAGCAACAGTCTTACAAACGCCTTCATCCTTGCATTATTCTGTTTTATTGTCGTCTTCCAAGCCTCTTCCCACTCTTCGTCTTACTGTGCCGCTAACAGTCTTCTGCCTTAACGATGTCCGCTATTCGCTGCGTATAGTCATCGAGGTCGCCTGCGCCGAGTATAACCAGCACATCAGTGGGATGCGTCCTGACGAAGTCAAGCACGGTGTCTTTCTCTATCAGATATTTCTCAACCGACGGACGAAGATTGTCATATATCAATCGGCTGTCAACCCCCTTGATGGGTTTTTCGCGCGCCGGGTATATTTCGGTAAGAACCACCTCATCAAAAAGCGAGAGACTCTCCGCAAACTCCTTATAGAAATCACGTGTACGCGTGTAGAGGTGCGGTTGGAAGATGGCAGTAATCTTACGTCCATCGAAAACCTCCTTCAGCGACTCTACGCTCTGGCGTATCTCAGCTGGATGATGAGCATAGTCGCTCAACACTACATGGCGGTCGTTTTTCACCTTGAAGTCGAAGCGCCTCACCACGCCGTCATAGCTTGCCATCGCCCGACGAAGCTCATCAGCGCTGGCACCCGCCAACTGCGCCAACGCCATGGCCGCAATGCCATTCTCTATATTGACACTAACCGGCACTCCCAGTTTCACATCACTTATGTTGCCCAGCGGCGAGATATAATCAAACACTATTTCGCCTCCGCCGATTCTCACGTTTTCAGCATGAAAGTCACCCTCTTTGCGACTATAGGTAAACGTCCTCACCCCGTTCTGTACAGCAGGGCGCATCTTGAGTCCTGTGTGCATTATAAGAGTTCCGCCTGACTGTATCAGTGAAGTATACTTGGTAAAGCTTTCGAGATAGGCCTCCTCCGTGCCATAGATGTCAAGGTGGTCGGGGTCGGTGGCGGTGATTACGGTAGCCCAAGGGGTCAGATGGTGAAACGAGCGGTCAAACTCGTCAGCCTCAACCACCACATAGGGACTCTGTGCATCGTAAAGATAGTTGGTGTTATAGTTCTTTGTAATACCACCGAGAAATGCACTGCACTTCACGTGACTCTGCTCCAGCAGGTGGGCCGTCATTGCGGTAGTGGTGGTCTTGCCATGAGTGCCGGCCACACAGAGGGCCTTATAGCCGCGCGACAAGATGCCGAGCACCTGGGCACGCTTATGCATCTCGAAGTTGTTTGTACGGAAGAAGTTCAGTTCCTTGTGGTCGGCAGGTATGGCGGGCGTATAGACCACCAAAGTACCGGCCTTGTCAAGAAACTCTGGTCCGATGAGCTTCGGGTTGTCTTCATAGTGCAGTCTGGCACCCTCATTCTCAAGAGCTTTTGTAAGGGGGGTTGCCACACGGTCGTAGCCTCCCACCACAATGCCTTTGGCAAGGAAATAGCGCGCCAAAGCACTCATGCCGATGCCACCGGCACCAACAAAATACACAGACTTTATTTCATTTAGCTCCATGGGTTTACAGGATATATAATCTATCAGTATTTATTTTTCGTTTGCAATCTTGAGAATCTCGTCCACAATCTGTTCTGTAGCACGGGGTCTGCCCATCTGAAGAATATTGTTTCCAAGAGTAGAAAGCATCTCTGGGTCACTAACCACTTCAATAGCCTTAGGAATGAGGAACATGCGAGCCTCGTTGTCCTTGATGCAGATGGCAGCTTTTCTGACAACCAGAGCCATAGCGTTTTTCGTCTGGTGGTCTTCCGCCACATTGGGTGACGGAACCAGTATGACAGGCTTGCCAAGCATCTGCAGCTCCGAAATGCTACATGCACCCGCACGACTTATGACGAGGTCTGCAGCCTTATAAGCCTTAGCCATGCCAGTGATAAAGTCACACACATACAGGTTGGACGGTTTCACCTTTTCTTGCAGAGCATACTTGATTTCGGTACTGTAATATTTGCCGGTCTGCCAGATGAACTGCACATCCTTCTGCTTGCGTATAAGGTCGAGGTGCAGCAAGACGCTCTCATTGATGGTACGCGCCCCCAGACTGCCGCCCACTATCAGCACTGTACGTTTTGACGAGTCAAGACCGAATGACTTGACAGCAATCTCACGCGTAAGCCCACCCGCTTTCAGTTCCTGCCTCACGGGGTTACCGGTAAGCACCACCTTAGTGTTGGGGAAAAATCTTTCCATGCCTTCGTATGCCACGCAAACCTCCTTAGCCTTTTTCGCCAGCATCTTGTTGGCAACTCCGGCATAGCTGTTCTGCTCCTGCAAGAGAACCGGCACATGCAGATCCTCCGCCGCACCCACACAGGGGCCGCTGGCATATCCACCCACACCAATAATCACATCGGGCTGAAACTCTTTCACTATTTTGTGGCACGTTGCCTTGCTCTTGATATAATGGTACACGACCTTAACATTCTTCAGAAGATTTCGGCGGTTCAGACCCATTATCTTGAGCCCGCGTATTTCATAGCCGGCCTGCGGCACACGTTCCATTTCCATGCGGCCCTCGGCACCGACAAATAATATCTTAACACCAGGCACACGTGCCTTCAATGCATTGGCAATGGCAATGGCCGGGAATATATGTCCGCCCGTCCCGCCGCCAGCAATTATCACTCTGAGTTCTTTGTCCATACAAGAAAACTGTAACTAATTCATTTATTTGCGTTTGCAATTACCTTTAGCCCTACGCAGAACACACAGGCCTCCACAAAGGGCTATTATTGCGCAAATTTAATAAAAAAAACATGTTCCGATAAGGGTTTTCCTTACATTTTTCTTCCTTATTTATAAAGAATGCATCAAGCTTTATCTTCATGCACAGTTGACATCACAGTCACAAAAAGTCTCCTACCGATGCCCTTTCGGCCGAAAGGGCATTCCGTTTCGGCCGGTTTGCAATTACCTTTCGGCCGAAACGGACAACCGCATCGGCCGAAACGAAACGAAAAAGTCTGCTTTTCCGGGAGTTGGCGCTGACTCCCTCGGCGCTAAATGGTGACGCGTGTCAGTCCTTGGACGTTTATGAACTTTTCGACTGATAAATTTTGTTTGTTTAAAATAAAAGGTTAATTTTGTGGCCATCAATCTCGATACACAACACAACAAAACAACAACAATGAAAATACTACTACTATCACTCATTTGCGCGAGCGCCATTATAGCTGGTGTCTCCCAAAACTACGTCGCCCTCAAAGACACAGTATGGGGGTGTCGCTACTTTGCTTCTGACCCCGCAACGGGCCAGCCCACCTCTACGGGTAACAAGAAAGGTACTTCAGGTGTCTCATGGCCATCAATGGAAGGCGTGGAGATGAAATACTATGTCAGGATTCCGGCAGGACATTGCCGCGCCGACATGTACTACACTCCCTACTACGGCAAAGCGCTGTCAATGAGCGTCACTATCACCCGAACCGACAACAAGAAGGTCATCTACAACGACAAGATAACCACTCCGGTATGCCTTGTGAGAACAGAGCAGAACATTGACCTCTTCGGCGATATCCAGTTCCCTGCCGACACATGGTATCAAATCAAACTTGTGAGCGAAAACGGCAATAGGGGTATACGCAACCTCTCCAAAATGATTTTCAGTCACGAGGCGAACGAAAGAGTTGTGACTCCCACTGTATTTATGGCCCCCTCTGCCCACAACAACACATGGGGCAGCACCGACCCTGGAGCAGTAAATGAGAACGGCTACGACTGGATTTATGGCGAGTTTCTCTATCCCGAGGAATACGCATTCCCCAACCGCTACCTGATGTGTCTCGGTGGCAGCGGATACTACAGTGGCATTCAGGTGTGTGGTTCAAACCTGCGCAACACCGCCCTCTTTTCAGCATGGGACAACGGTGATACCGACAAAAACCCCAACCTGCCGGCTTATCTGCGCTCTGGCGCCATCGACAACAACACCGACGTTGCCATAAACCGCTTCGGCAACGAAGGCACTGGTGTGCAGTCCATGATGTCGAACGCACACTGGAAACGCGGGCATTGGGTGCAGTGGCTCATGAACGCACGCCCCGAAACAACAACCATAACCCTAATGGACAATAACGGGCAAGAGTCCACCATAAGCTATGCGAACACCATTCTGACAGCATGGTACAAAATGGCCGACGATCCCGAATGGCACTATATCTCTACCATACGCCAAAGCGGCACGACCCACATTTTCGGCAACGCTGGCGAATATTCGTTCTTGGAATGCTTTTCTGACGGTGGTGGCGACAACTACGTAAAGTGCTACATGAAAAACCGTTTCTACCGTTCGGTGGCCGATGGCAAGTGGTACAACCGCAACCACATGACCCCCGGACACTACAACTACAACGACGGTGCGCGCGAATGCCGCTATGACTACGGGCACGGAGCCGCTTACGAATACGAGAACTGCTTCTACATCGAACAGGGTGGCTTCGGTCAGGTGAACGATGCCAACATGTATCTGCCGCTCGCTACTAACACCGAGTGTGTAGACACCATCAACATCGACGACAAATACGCTCGCATCAATCTGGCCTTCCGCAACAACTACTACAAACAGGAGGTTAGCTACATTGACTCACTGCTGCAGACCCCCAACGCACAGCAGGACATCACCGCATTGGCAAAAGAGCACATCGACAATGCCGGCCAACCAAACTACTTCGGCACGAAAGACATTACCGCCATCAAGGAAGCCTACAACGGGGGCGCACCGTCTGACATCACGGCTCTGGCAAACGCCATAAAGGAGACCGCACGCAACTGCAACACCATACGCTATGCCAACGTTACGGCACGTAACTTCATCGGTAGCCAACGCGCCTATCTGCTACAACAAACCGAAGGCATGGGATTTCTCTACGCTGAAATGCAAGATGGCAAGCCTGTGCTCAAGGTCGGCCAGAAAGACCGTGACGACAAATGCGCCAACTGGATTCTCTGCCGCTCCACCAAATACAACACCATGTCAATTTACAACATAGGCCTCGGACTGTACATCAATTTCAACAGTGCAACCCTGCTTGACAGCGAACCTCAGAATATCAGTGCGTTCGGACGTTACGGCCGTGGCTTCTATATCGGCAGAAACACCTCTAACGCCATCAATGTCAACGCTGACGGCACAGTTAAGATTGGTGCTCATAACGCTGTCGGTTCACAATTCAACCTGCACGACAACCTCAGCTACACTCCACTGTGTAAAGACGTGGAGAAGGTTATCAAAGCCACCGAAGCACCCGGGGTGTTTGAAGAATACAAGGCCATGGTGCCGAAAATCCTTTCAATGCCGGAAAACGTGCTGGGAGCATGGACCGATGCCGAGGAACTGGCTCAACTCAGGGAACTCTATGATGACGGCAACATAACCATCGCCAAAGCTGACCAGCTTATTTCTCTCATCGACAACGCACAGACCATCTCGCTCAACACTGACGAGACAGCGGCTTTCACCATCGTCTCTGCAGCAACAGCAAGCGAATCCACTCCGTTCCTCACCATTGATGCCGACAACTACACTTACCACAAGGCGGCCACCAACAAAGCCGACCAAGTGTGGATGGCACGCCCGAAGAACGGTGGGCACGAGCTCTCGGCACAAGGCAGGGCACTCAACAGTCTCTCTGACTATACCAACGCCAACATCACAACACGGGAGACGGGCAACGGAGCGGCATTCTTCATGACACACCTCGGCGGTGGACAATACAGCATCAGCGACATACAGAACGGACCTACTGCCATGTCAGGAGTAACAAGTCCGGTCAAGACTGCTCGCACAAATTCCGACGGCACACAATGGTATCTGAAACCAGCCAAGGAGATTAAGGTATCGCTCAACTCCATTGGCATACAGTCCCTATACCTCGACTTTGGTGTAAAACTGCCCGATAACGTTACGGCTTACCGCATTGCCAGTCTGACAGCAGATGGTCCCGAACTTGAACAGCTTGGCGACACCATTCCGGCTCGCACACCTGTAGTGCTGAAAGGAGAGTCCTATGGCGGCTACATGCTTGAAATTGTTCCTGGCTCGGTCGGCCAAAGCGACAGCACCATCGTTCGCGGCACTCTGCTCAAAAAGAGCGGACTGAAGAGCAAGACATTCTACACTATTGTGGCCAAGTCGGGCAAGCCTGTCATTGCGCTTGCCCTCGGCTCTACGGTCAACGCCAACCAATGCTACATCCTCAAGGAAGACATGGAGAGTCTCGGCCTTACAGCCACCCAGTATACCATCGACTTCGACAAGCTGACAAGTGTTGACGACATCAAGGCACAGACCACCAGCAGCAATGGCAAGGCCTATGACCTGCAAGGACGTGAAGCCAACTCTGACACTAAAGGAATAATAATCAAAGACCACAAGACAATACTCAGCAAATAGACATCAGCAGCAAGACTGCCATCGTTCGACCGTCAGGACTCCAAAGACCGTCATACAGCGTGTATCACATCGGTCTTTCCCCACGTTCTGGCGGCCGGACAATGCATTTTAACAAGCACTGATAATGAAAAGATTTTCACTCATACTGATACTGATTGCCGTTTCACTGACCTTTGCCTCGGCACATACACCGACCGACGTGACAACGTCAAACCGTAACTCCATGCGCATGGACACCCTTTGGGGGGCATATTGCTACCGTGAACTCAACGGACAGATTTCGGGCGTATCACGCCAAAAAACTCCATTCAACAGTTTTCCGCTCCACAACGGAGAAAAGATGGTGTACTACGTATTAGCCGAGCAGTCAAGGGCCACGTTCTCACTCTCCATTGACACAGAGAAGAAGGCACAGCCTATCATCGGTATCAAGATTACAGAGGTCAACACCGGTAACACCATCTGCGAAAAGACACTCGGTGGCAAGTTTCGCCAAGGCGAGAACATGCCAAGCATCGTTACCAACGCCAAATTGCCGTCAAAGTCATGGTATCGCATTGAACTGACCGCCAAAGACTGGCTTGCACTCAAAAGCATCAACTATTTCATCATAGCCAACAACAGCCCAATCGGCATCAAGCCCTCCCCTATATTCATGGCACCCTCCGTACACTTGCTGGGCTGGGAGTCCACCGACCCCAACGCGCCCAAGGGCGAAGCCTACGATTGGGCATACATGGAGGTTATGTTTCCTAAGAAATATGAGCGTAAAAACACCTACATCATGTCGCTCGGCGTGTTAAGCGGATACATGGGCATACAGACTATTGACGATGAAGGCAAGGGCAACTACAAGCACCGCGTGCTCTTCTCCATGTGGGACAAAGGCGACACCGATGCAGATGCCAATCTGCCCGACTACCTGCGTTCGGGAGCGCTTGACCACGAAGACGGTGTCAGCATTAACCGCTTTGGGGGCGAAGGCACCGGCACACAGTCCATGATTTTTGACTCCCACTGGCGATGCGACAACTGGGTGCAGTTCATTACTACTTGCCGGCCCGAGAAACTCAACATCACAATAAAGGGAAGCATGGGACAAGACTCAACCATAGAATACACCAACACTCTTGTGTCAGCATGGTACAAAGAGGCCGGCGAGAAAGAATGGCATTACCTCTGCACACTGCGCGAGGCGAGCCGCAACCACTATATGTCGGGCTGGTATTCGTTTCTGGAGAACTTCACCGACGATGGCGGCGAATTTTACAGAAGAGCCTACTATCGCAACGGTTATCTCCACTCGCTGAACGACGGAAAATGGTATAACCGCAACAAAGTCGGCTTCGGTCACACACAGGGCAAACCACACGAACCCCGCTACGACTATGGCCACGGAGCAACGAGTCTCTACTCCAACTGCTTCTACCTCGAGCATGGAGGCTACAGTCTCAACGCCAACGACAGTGCCCAGACCGTACCTCTGGCTACCGACAACACCCCTGTCGACACCATCAACCTCAACGCCCTGTGGGGAAGAATGGAACAGGCCATACGCAAAGAGCAGACACGCGAAATGGATATGCTGATAGCCCAAGCCTCCGAGCAAGGGGACAAACTTGCCGCATTCAAGGCTCTGGCAAAGACATTCATCGACAATGCCAACAAGTTTGACTATTACCAATCGGCAGACATGGCAGACCTCATTACGGTCTACAACAACGGCAACACTGATGATGCTGCCGGACTGGCACAGGAGCTGCACTTCCTTGCACACACCTCCTCGCCTCTTAAGCAAGGAAAAGCCATCAAGACTGAACATATCGGCATTACACGAGGCTACCAGATTATGACTGACGGAAACAATGCACTGGTGGCAAACGACAACGCCATAACCCGTGCCTCTGACAATATAGCAACCGACAACAACCGCAACTGGCGATTCATACGTCAGGGCAATAGCAACAAGTTTCTTGTGTGCAACATCGGCACAAAACAATATCTTGACCCTTCAGCCAAGACAATGCTTAGCAACACCCCAGTAGAGGTGACACTCTCTGCCCTTGACAAAGAAGAGTTGTTTGTCATCACGTCGGGCGACGCACACATCAAGTGCCAACTTATAGACAACTACTTCGTAAAATAGCAGACCGACGAGACCCCACCACTGACACTCCAAATAATTACCACACTGGCAAGACATAATACAACCACACCGTAATGAGCAAACTACATGCATTTTTTGAGCCTTCCACCCACCTCTCTTGGTGGTCGGACTGGCTTGTCATCATTCTTGGCTGCACCTGCACCGCCGCAGGGTTTGTGTTCTTCATTAACCCCTACAATCTTGTGCCTGGCGGAATATACGGTCTAAGCATTGTAGTGCACAACCTTGTGCCGTGGTTTCAGATAGGTACCATCAGTTATGCTTTCGAGATTCCGCTGCTCATTCTGGCCCTGTTGTTCTTAGGCAAGAGCATCGGCATACGCACCATCATAGCAGCACTTGTTACACCTATGATAATGAACGGCATATCGCTGTTAGCCTACCCTACCGCCGAAGCCCTTCACAAACTTGACCCTACGCTCATTGCTGGCGGGCATCTTAATCTGAGCGACCATCTCATGCTTACCACCATAATGGGAGGCACGCTAATCGGTTTGGGGTGTGGCTTAGTGGCGCGCAACCGTGCCACGGGAGGAGGCACCGACATTGTGGCCATGTTCACCCAAAAGTATCTGCATGTAAGGTTTTCAAAAGCCATCTTCATTGTTGATGCCCTTGTGGTGCTGTCAGGCTTTCTGGTTATCGGACTGGGACTGGGCACTGGCAACAACGCCACCAACGACTGCTACCTGTCGTTTTACTCACTCATTGCCATCTACATATCCTCACGAATGGTCAGCATGGTCATCAACGGTTTTAAAAACGAGCAGATTATCTTCATCATCGGACGCGGACGCATGGACAAGTTGCGCGACTACATTATCAACGACCTTGACCGTTCGGCAACCTGCATCAAAAGTTCTGGCCTGTATAGTGGCGAGGACAAAGACATGTTGTTCCTCGTAGTAAAAGAAAAAGAGGTAACACGCATCAAACAGAAGATAAAGACGGTGGAGCCCGACTCGTTCATCGTAATAACCGATGCTTACGACACTTTCGGTGAGGGCTTCCGTGACTTGCCCAACTCTGGGGACATTATGCCCGAATAATCACAAATAGACATTATGCAGCAATGAAACAGCTCAAAACAAGACATCGATAATTTCTAATACTGACCTCCTATACCATGAACAAGAAGTACCTTCCCGCCTTGGCAATTTTACCCTTGGCTATGCAAGCGCAGCAACAGCGATGGAACATAGTCTACATCATGACTGACGACCACACAATGCAGATGATGTCGTGCTACGACAAGACACATGTGCAGACTCCAAATCTTGACCGCATTGCCAACGACGGTGTGCGCTTTGTCAACTCGTATGTAGCCAACTCGCTATCCGGACCGAGCCGTGCATGCATGATTACAGGCAAACACAGCCACAAGAACGGCTTCACCAACAACGAGCACGGCATCTTTGACGGCAGCCAGCAAACCATGCCTAAACTTCTGCAGAAAGCAGGCTACACTACCGCACTTATAGGCAAATGGCATCTGGTGAGTACACCGACAGGATTTGACCACTATGAAATTTTGCCCGGCCAAGGCGACTACTACAACCCTACGTTCATAACCCAAGACGGTAAAAACCATATCGAAAAAGGCTACCTCACCAACATCATTACCGACAAAGCACTCAACTGGCTCGACGGACAACGAAAGACAGGTAAACCCTTCTGCCTCTTTATTCACGAAAAGGCATGCCACCGTGACTGGCTTCCAGAACTGAAATACCTGTACGAATACGAAGACGTGACGTTTAAATTACCCTGCAATTTCAATGACAAGTGGGAAGGAAGAGCCGCTGCACAAAAGCAAGAGATGGACATTGCGTCAGACACCGACATGACCATGGACTATGATGTAAAAATGTTTGACCCCAGAGTAAAAACACGTCTTACGGATTCCTATCTTTCATTCATCGGCAGACTTGACTCGCACGACAGAGCCATCTATGACTCGTTTTACGACTCTCTGGCCGTAGACTTCCGCAACCGCCGTCTTACGGGTCAGGCTCTGAAAGAGTTCAAGTATCAGCGCTTTATGCGCGACTACGCCAAAGTGCTCAAAACATTTGACGACAACGTGGGCCGCATTCTTGATTATCTTGATAGCACTGGTCTTTCAGAAAACACCTTGGTGGTCTACACCTCCGACCAGGGATTCTATATGGGCGAACACGGGTGGTTTGACAAACGCTTCATGTACGAAGAGTCTTATACTACACCTTTGGTAATGCGCATGCCCCGCAAGTACAACAAGCCCGTGGCAAAAGGTGACATAACCGAAATGGTGCAGAATATAGACTATGCCCCGACGTTTCTGGAACTTGCAGGTGCACCCATTCCTGACGACATGCAAGGCGTGAGCCTGCTGCCGCTGCTCGAAGGCAAACACCCCAAAGATTGGCGACAAAGTCTGTACTACCATTACTACGAATTCCCCGCCGAACACTCCGTACGCCGTCATTACGGAGTGAGTACGGCCGACGGATGGAAACTCGTGCACTTCTACCCTGCTCCGGGCGAAGACCCCAAGACCGCCATAGACTCATGGGAAATGTATGACCTCAACGCCGACCCACACGAAATGAACAACATCTATGGCAAGCCTGGCACCGACAAGCAGCTGAAACGTCTAAAGAAAGAACTGCTCAAGCTGCAGAAACAATACGATGACCCGATAGAGGAACAACTGAAGTCTCGACAATAACGGTGTGACGACACCTCTGGGCAATACGCTTCACCATGCCCCGCCATCGCATGTCGGGCGGCATAAAGCAAAGCCCATCAGCAGAAATGAGGCGAACAATGTATGTCTGCGCTCATACCTTTGGCGTAATATCCATTCATTATTCAATGCGTTCAACCCAAAACACATCGATTACATAATAAATTCAGAAAAATTCTAAGTTTCTTAAAAAAAAAACATTATATTTGCACTATGACTCAAAACAATCACAAATAACATAAATCCAACAATGAGAAGAATTATACTACTGTCAATCATCATGGTCTGCGCTATAGGCTCTATGGCACAAACGACCATTAAAATGAAGACCGCCAAGGAAATCGGCGAAGACTTTGCCCTTACCGTAAACGAGGGCCTCATCTGTCTCATCGACTGGGGAGACGGCAAGACCGACACCGTGTATAGCACAACCGAACCTATTTCTGGCACCGTAGCTGGAAACAACATCACACTGTCGGCTATAGGGATAACCTATTTCGACTGCTCTGGCCAAGACCTTAGCCAGATAACATTTACGTCTGCATCAAGCATTGAGACTCTGATTCTGTCAAACAACAAGCTTATCACCTGCAACGTGTCAGGCCTCCCTGCTCTCAAGACGCTGTGGGTTGACAACAACATGCTGACAACCCTTGACTTGAGCAAGAGTTTTGTACTTGAGAGCCTTCTTGCCTCAAACAATAGCATCTCGACTGTTAAGACAGGGTATTCTGGCTTGACACAGATTACCGACTGCTGGCTCAACAACAACAAGCTCAGTCAGCTCAGCCTTAAAGGTAGCACCCAGATAAGCACTTTAAACATTGAGAATAACGCACTGGACTCGCTGACATTGTCACAACTTGACGGCAAGGCTCTTGCCGTGTTCATCGACGGCAACTCACTCGACTTCACTTCTCTATGGAACAAAGGTAACTCGCTAAGATGGTATGGCACACAACAGGAAGGCCTCAAATTTGCACAGGATAGCTACAAAACAGGCGAAGCATTCACATTAGCACGCAACCTCTTCAAAAAGAATCAAGACGAAATGGACTTGCCGGGCACATCCTATACCTTTGCGTGGTACAAGTACGAAAACGGTGTCAAAGGCTCAAAACTCACAAAAGGCGCCCCTGGCAACACAACAGCAGACTACACCGTGCCTGCCGCCAGCAACAAGAAGAACATCTTTACTTTCAACAAGCCGTTTGAAGACATTCAGCTTGAAATAAAAAACAACAAATATTTCGGTTTTCTTCTTCTGAGCGACCACATCAGCATCATTGACCCTACCGGCATTGAGGACGCAAGTGCTGCCAACAACCTGAGCTGCACTACAGGAAACGGTTCCGTAACCCTGCAAGCAGACAAACCCACGACTGTAAGCATATTCAGCACCTCGGGAATGCTTCACTGGAAAGGCGAAGTGCATGAGCCCGTATGCATACAGCTCAACAAAGGTATATACATAATCAACAACACAAAAATAGCAATAAAATAACAGCAATGAAAAATACACGATTCATCTCCCTGCTTATCGCCACCATCGGCCTATGCCTGACGGCAAAGGCACAGACGAGTGAAACCGTACAGACCATTTTGCCAGGCACCAACAAAGTTAGTCTGACATGGGACGGTCAGACGGTGTCTATACCTGTCAGAGCCAACAACAACTTCAGCATAATGCCCAACAAGACCTGGCTCAAGGCTGAACTCTCGGCTAACAGCAAAATGCTCATCATCAAGGCCGACACGACTTACAGCGACAGACCGCGTACGGCCAACATCGTGCTGAAAACTGCCGATGGAGCTATGTCTCGCACTATAGAAGTGACACAGGAGGAAGAAAAATTCTACGAAACAATTCTTGACAAACAAATCGCGCCCAAACTATACAGCGCTTCAAGCGCACAAACCGGACAGGGCATAGAGCGTCTCTTTGACGGGAGCACCTCTACCCAATGGTCAAGCATATTCGGTGTGTCAGAAGAGAAGCCCGCAGTCATCACAATCTACTTCAGCGGCAAAGACCCCATCAGCTATATGGTCTACACCCCAAGGCAGTCCTACAGCACCAGCGGTGTTTGGAAGACCTACAAGATTACAGCAACCGACCACGGCAAGACCTATACCCAGACTATAACGGCAGAAGCTGACAAAATTCCCGACACCATACGTTGGGAAAACCCCATCACTCCCGAAAAGATAGAGATAAGTATCACTGAATCCCTCAACAACTATGCTTCAGGAGCAGAACTGAGCTTCTACCAAGTAAGGGACGACAAGAAAGACCTTGACGTCTTTGCCGACGACATCTACTCGAAACTCAGACCTGGTGTCACAAAAGAGGAAATCGACAAACTGACCAACCCGTTCTGCAAACTTGTAGCAAAAGGCATCTTTGACGGCACCTACGAGACGAAATACCGCGCCGGGTCATATCCATGCAGGCTGTCCTATAATGTGCTGTCGTCAGAATGGAACGCACCCGGCAAGTACTACAGCCAAATAGACAACCCGACTGGTATCAACTTCCGTTCTGGCACGAAGCGTGCCGTATATGTTAGCGGCATACCCGAAGACATGAGCGCCAAGCTCTGCATCATGGCTTGGTATGTTGGAAAAGACGGTGACTCGTTCAACGGAGCCTATCCCCATGAAACGAACTTCGACCTCAAGAACGGCCTCAACATAATAGACTACACCTACGGTTGGGACGGTCTCGGCTACATCAAATACTACGCCAGCACACGCGAGCGCTACGAGGAAGGAGTGCCCGACATCAATGTACATATCATCAACGGCGAAATAAACGGCATCCTGACCGCTGACAAGACAAACGACGAGATGTATGCCATGTGCAAGAAAGCCGCCACTGAAGGCAACATCTGCATTGACGTGCTCGGCAAGCGCGTACAGAGCATCTGGACCAGTGCTGGCATGCGCGACTACTGCAAGGCAAGCGATGGAACGAGCCTCGGCTATCGCCAGTATATCAACCTCCTCGACTCTCTCGTGACTTGGGAACACCGTCAGTTGGGACTTGAAAAATACAACCGCATTCCCGACAACCACACTATGGCGTTCACCAACTACACTTACTATATGTTCCAAACAACCTTAGGGGTAAGTTTCCATCACAACCAAGAGCAGCGCGTGCTCAACTGCAAGACCATGATGCTCAATGACAATGACGCCATTTGGGGATTCTCACACGAGTGGGGACACCAGCATCAGATGCACCCCTATGCTTGCTGGGGAGGTCTAAGTGAAGTGACCAACAACATATTCTCGTACTACAACGTGCAGCACCTCGGCTACGTGTTCAATATCGACAAGAATTTCCCCGTACTCTTCTGGAAACATATCTTCGGACGTATACCGGGCTACAACCAAGGCAAGGCATACTCAACTCTGCGCAATGGAGCCTACCAAGCCGCAAAGAGCAACCGCTCGCTTTACAGCTACAGCGAAGACCTGCGCAACACATGCCTTGCAGAAGAAGACAGCCTTATCTACAATATCAATGTCAACCCACAACGTTCAGTGAGCATCATGGACACCGACCTGTCGCTGATGTTGGCTCCGTTTAACCTTCTGGGCAACTACGCCACCATCACACTCAAATATGCAGACTTCTATCCTGACCTCTTCGAATCGCTTCGCCAGCAGAACAACTTGCCAGGTGGATCTACTGTAGAGAAAAAAGATGGCTTCGATAAATATGAACTTATCAGTGCGGCACAAAACAATAACGTCAACGGCCTGTACTCCAAGCTCGAAGAACTTTACCCCAACAGTTGCTGGGTAACACAGAACTACCTCAACAAGGGCAGAGTGAACTGGCAAAACAACTCTACGCCAGCTCTGTTATGCTTCATACGCAAGGCCAGCCGACTCTATGGCTACAACCTCTATAACTTCTTTGAACGTGCAGGTTTCCTCCGTCTCGGTGCATATAAAAACAATGACTACGGCACAAAGTACCTTATCCTTACACAGAAGATGCTTGAAGAATTCAAGGCCGACATGGACGAACTTGAAAACAAAGGAATACTCAAACCTCTGACTGACAAGATGATGGAGGACATCTTCTATACACGCAACTTCAACGAAAGCGAAACCGACAAGATGTATCCTACACCCGACATACCCAACTGATAACAATACATCATCGTTTACATACAGAGCGTGCCACTCCAAATCAGGGTGGCACGCTCTGTATGTAAACGTCAGTACAAAAATTTCTGACTTCAGATTTATCCCAATTCGGTCGTTAGGACTTATTGGGATAAAGGTGTGAGCACAGGGCAACGAATGAAACGACCTTTGGGGTATAAGTCTATGTTTGAAGGATTCAAAACTACACACTTACGCAGAAAAACACAACTCCGCAGTTGTTTTTTCTCGTAAAAAGCTATTATCTTTGTAGCCAAGATGTCAATATCCCAAGAAGCGAATGGAACAAAACGAAATACGTCTAAGATGGTAAAGGAAACAATATCTCCCGTTCTAAATGCAGGAACACAAATGAGCCAAGAAGAAAAACCGTGGTTTAACCATTCGCAGATGATAGCTAATATCATATCCGCAAGGATGAAGGAACTTGGAATGACTCAAAAGATGTTGGCAGAGAAAATGAATTGTACCCAACAGTACATTTCAAAAATCTTAAAAGGCCGTGAAAACCTTTCGCTTGAAGCCCTAAGCAAAATCGAGAATGCCTTGGACATTCATTTTCTACAAATGGATGAATAGGCTGTTCTCCGAAGTGTAACAATAGAATAGAAAAAGACATGCCATTACAAAGTGAAGCAGCCCTTGAAAACGGACTTATAGCTACTCTTCAAAAGATGAACTACGAGTATGTTCACATTGAGGAGGAGAAGAACCTGTCTGCCAATTTCAAAAAGCAGTTGGAAAAGCACAACAAAAAGGAACTGGAGGAACTTGGCCGCACAGAGTTTACTGAGGCAGAGTTTGAGAAGATACTAATCTATCTCGAAGGTGGCACTCGCTTTGAAAAGGCAAAGAAACTACGTGACCTCTTTCCTCTTGAACTGGAAAACGGTGAACGCCTATGGGTGGAGTTCTTGAACCGTACCCACTGGTGTCAGAACGAGTTTCAAGTTTCCAATCAGATTACGGTTGAAGGTAGAAAGAAGTGTCGTTATGATGTAACGATACTCATCAACGGTTTGCCTTTAGTTCAAATAGAACTGAAACGCAGAGGCGTAGAGTTGAAACAGGCATACAACCAGATACAACGCTACCACAAGACTTCTTTTCATGGTCTGTTTGATTACATCCAACTGTTCGTCATATCCAATGGTGTGAACACACGCTATTTCTCTAACAACCCAAATAGCGGCTATAAATTCACCTTCAACTGGACAGATGCTGCCAATGTGCCTTTCAATGACTTGGAAAAGTTTGCCACAGTGTTCTTCGACAAATGTACATTAGGCAAGATTATCGGCAAGTACATTGTATTGCATGAAGGTGACAAATGCTTGATGGTGCTTCGCCCTTATCAGTTCTATGCCGTGGAGAAGATTCTTGACCGTGTAGAAAACTCCAATGACAACGGCTATATCTGGCACACTACAGGTGCCGGAAAGACCTTGACATCATTCAAAGCTGCTCAACTCGTCTCCGAATTGGACGATGTAGACAAAGTGATGTTTGTTGTTGACCGCCACGACCTCGACACTCAGACGCAAGCCGAATACGAGGCTTTTGAGCCCGGGGCCGTTGACAGCACTGACAATACAGACGAACTTGTGAAGCGACTGCATAGCAATTCTAAGATAATAATCACCACCATACAAAAACTCAATGCCGCTGTAAGCAAGCAGTGGTACAGTAATCGTATTGAGGAAATACGACATTCACGCATCGTTATGATCTTCGATGAATGTCACCGAAGCCATTTCGGTGAATGCCATAAGAACATCGTGAAGTTCTTCGACAACACGCAGGTATTCGGCTTTACTGGCACACCTATCTTTGTTGAGAATGCCGTAGACGGACATACCACAAAGGAAATCTTCGGCAACTGTCTTCACAAATACTTGATAAAGGATGCCATTGCCGATGAAAATGTGCTTGGTTTTCTTGTGGAGTATTACCACGGCAATGAGGATGTGGATAATGCCGACCAAGACCGCATGACGGAGATTGCCAAATTCATCCTTAATAATTTCAACAAGTCAACATTTGACGGTGAGTTTGACGCGTTGTTTGCCGTGCAGTCTGTGCCGATGCTTATCCGTTATTACAAGATATTCAAGAGCCTCAATCCGAAGATAAGGATTGGAGCAGTGTTCACATATGCTGCCAACAGTAGTCAAGACGATGAACAGACAGGCATGAACACTGGTGGTTATGTGAGTGACAGCACAGGTGAGGCTGACGAACTGCAAGCTATTATGGATGACTATAATAATATGTATGGAACAAGTTTCACTACAGAAAACTTCCGTGCATACTACGACGACATCAACCTGCGCATGAAGAAAAAGAAGGCAGATATGAAGCCTCTCGACCTCTGCTTGGTTGTCGGTATGTTCCTTACAGGCTTCGACAGCAAGAAGCTCAACACGCTCTATGTTGACAAAAATATGGAATATCATGGTTTGTTGCAAGCGTTCAGCCGTACCAACCGTGTGTTGAATGAGAAGAAACGTTTCGGCAAGGTGGTATGTTTCCGTGACTTGAAGAGCAAGGTGGACGAATCCATCAAACTTTTCAGCAATGGCAATCCAATAGAAGACATTGTGCGTCCCCCATTTGATGATGTCAAGAAAAACTATCAGGAACTGACAAAGGACTTCTTGGAGCATTACCCTGCGCCCCACTATGTGGACTATTTGCAAAGTGAGAACGACAAGAAACTGTTCATCCTTGCCTTCCGTGACATCATCAAGAAACACGCAGAGATACAGGTATATGATGAGTTTGAAGAGGATGCTCCAGACCTCGGGATGAGCGAGCAGCAGTTTATGGATTTTCGCAGCAAGTATCTTGACATTCACGACAGCATTCCTACTGTGCCACAGCCCAAGCCTGGCCCTGTTGCCCCCGTGGAGCCGGAGCCATCAATTTCCGACATTGACTTCTGCCTGGAACTTCTGCATAGTGACATTATTAATGTTGCCTATATATTGGAGTTGATTGCAGACCTTAATCCATACAGTGAGGACTATCCAGAGAAGCGTAAGCACATCATCGACACCATGATAAAGGATGCAGAACTTCGAAGTAAGGCAAAACTCATTGACGGCTTTATCCAGAAGAATGTGGATGATGACTGTGACAACTTCATGGCTCGCAAACAAAAGGTAGACGGCACAAGCGACCTCGAAGAACGGTTGAACAATTACATCGTCACAGAGCGCAACAATGCCGTCAATACGCTTGCCAAGGAAGAGGATTTGGATGTGTCTGTTCTCAATCATTATCTCTCAGAATATGACTACCTGCAAAAGGAACAGCCAGAAATCATACAAGAGGCATTGAAAGAGAAACACTTGGGACTAATAAAAAAGCGCAAGGCTTTAACAAGAATACTCGACCGACTGCGTTCTATAATTAGAACTTATTCTATGTGTTAAGTATGAGTGATGAGTGAATAAGGGTTAAGTGTGAGTGATGAGTGAGTAAGTGTTGCCAATCCATCACTTTATCACTAATCACTAAAACATAATACTTAAATAATTATGAAGCAAAGTATATTGAAAGATAAAAGCAAAGGTTTTGCACTAAGAGTCATACGCTTGTACAAGTATTTGTGCGAGGAAAAGAAAGAGTATGTTCTTTCAAAACAGTTACTTAGAAGTGGGACCAGTATCGGAGCAAACATTTCTGAAGCCTTTTATGGACAAAGCGAAGCTGACTTTGTTGCGAAATTGTCCATATCACAAAAAGAGACAAGTGAAACCATTTATTGGTTAGAGTTATTGCATGAGAGTGAATACTTAAAAGATAATGAATTTGATAGTGTTTATAATGATGCTGAGGAACTCATCAAATTATTGACTTCCTCAATAAAAACCATTAAGGGGAAAACTGCCCAAAGGCTTAATCACTAATCACTAAAACTTAATACTTAATATGAGCGAAGAATTACAACAGAAACTCCGTGACCAACTTTGGGAAGTTGCCAACAAACTGCGTGGCAATATGTCTGCCAGTGACTTCATGTACTTCACCCTTGGCTTTATCTTTTACAAGTATTTGTCAGAGAAGATTGAGAAGCACGCCAACAATGCGTTGGTTGACGACGAGGTAACGTTCAAGGAACTGTGGGCTATGGAGAAGGACGAAGACGTAGAGGCGTTGCAGGAAGAAGTAAAAACAGAATGTCTGGAAAACATCGGCTACTTCATTGAGCCAACCTTTCTGTTCTCGTATGTCATTGAGAGTATTAAGAAAAAGGAAAACATCCTGCCTATGCTCGAACGCTCATTGAAGCGTATTGAGGACAGCACCCTCGGACAAGACAGCGAAGAAGACTTTGGCGGACTGTTTTCAGACATTGACCTGGCTTCGCCCAAGTTGGGCAAGACTACCGAAGACAAGAACACTTTGGTAAGCAATGTGCTTCTTGCTCTTGACGATATTGACTTTGGTGTGGAAGCATCGCAAGAGATTGACATTCTCGGTGATGCCTACGAATATATGATTAGCCAATTTGCCGCTGGGGCTGGCAAGAAAGCCGGAGAGTTCTACACTCCTCAGGAAGTGAGTCGCATCTTAGCAGAGATTGTAACCATAGGTCACGCTCGTCTGCGTAATGTCTATGACCCTACTTGCGGTAGTGGTTCGTTGTTGCTCCGTGCTGCAAGCATCGGTCATGCCAACGAGATTTTCGGACAAGAGAAGAATCCCACGACCTATAACCTGGCTCGTATGAATATGCTTCTTCATGGCATCAAGTTCAGCAACTTCCGCATAGAGAATGGCGATACTTTGGAGGCTGATGCTTTTGGAGATACTCAGTTTGATGCGGTTGTGGCTAATCCTCCGTTCTCTGCCGAATGGAGCGCTGCCGACAAGTTCAACAACGATGACCGTTTCAGCAAGGCAGGACGCTTGGCACCACGCAAGACTGCCGACTATGCCTTTATTCTCCACATGATTTACCACCTTAATGAGGGCGGCACGATGGCTTGTGTCGCTCCGCATGGCGTACTTTTCCGTGGCAATGCAGAAGGAGTTATCCGCCGTTTCCTCATTGAGAAGAAGAACTATGTGGATGCCATCATCGGACTCCCTGCCAATATCTTCTATGGTACAAGTATCCCTACCTGTATCCTGGTGTTCAAGAAATGCCGTAAGGAGGATGACAACATCTTATTTATTGATGCCAGCAAGGAGTTTGAAAAGGTAAAGACCCAGAACAAGCTCCGTGAGCAACATATTCAAAAGATAGTAGATACCTATCGTGAGCGTACGGAGATAGAAAAATACAGCCATCTTGCCACTCTGCAAGAAGTAGCTGAGAACGACTACAATCTCAACATTCCTCGTTATGTAGATACTTTCGAGGAAGAAGAACCTATCGACATTCATGCTGTCATGAAGGAAATCAAGGAGCTGGAAGCTAAACGAGCCGGCCTTGACAAGGAGATTGAAGGCTATTTGAAAGAGTTGGGATTGGTTTAAGTGTTATGTATAAAGGTTCAGTGATTAGGTGTTATGGCAGACAAGAACAATATACCGCAGTTTGTGAATAGCGATTCTTTCATGGCAGACAAGAACTATGTGAAGTGGTTGTCTGACTTGAAGAAACGCTTCCGTATGACACAGCTCAAAGCAGCTGTCAAAGTGAATACGGAAATGCTCAAATTCTATTGGAGTTTGGGCGAGGACATCTGTGAGAAGCAGAAACACTATAAGTGGGGCGCAAAGGTTGTTGACAGGCTTAGTCTTGATATGCGCTCAGAGTTCCCTCAGAGTGAGGGATTTTCCCGAACAAACCTATATGACATAAAAAGGTGGTTTATATTCTATTCCAGCCAGATAGAAATAGTCCACCAAGCTGGTGGACTATTACAAAAAGTGGATAATAGCAATACCCCAATACCTGAAATATTGCTTTGTGTGCCTTGGCGTCACCAAACGTTTATTGTTTCCAAATGCGCTACAATTCCTGCTGCCTTGTTCTATCTCAATAAAGTTGTAGAGGGCAACATGAGCCGTACAGAGTTGGAGCATGTGGTTAAGGCTCAATTGTACGAGCACACAGGCAAGGCTTTGAATAACTTTGATGTTACATTGCCACAACCTCAAAACGCATTGGCAACAGAGATTATCAAAGATCCTTATAAGTTGGATTTCTTCTCATTACCAAGAAAGTTCAGTGAAATGGACTTGGAGAACAAGTTGGCAACGAACATCACTCGCTTCCTTTTGGAATTGGGTAAAGGATTCGCTTATGTAGGTAGACAGATGGAACTTGACACCCCAAGTGGTAAATCATACTTCCCCGACATGGTATTCTATCATACACGGCTGAAATGCTATGTGGTAGTGGAACTGAAGATTGTGGATTTTATGCCAGAGTTCATTGGCAAACTGAATTTCTACGTTTCGGCTGCTGACGAGTTACTTAGAGGCGAAGGAGACAATCCAAGCATCGGTATTCTTCTTTGCAAGGACAAAGATTCGTCCGTTGTGGAATGGTCTCTGCGTGGCATTACCACTCCGTTAGGTGTGGCAAGTTATCAGTTGCAAGAGGTTTATGAGAGGACATTACTCGAAATAAAGCAGGAAGCCTCTGAGGAAGAAAAATAAGAATGTTTGAAATCTTCCACAAGCTATGGAAGATTTTGTCTACCAAGTTGGTGGACAGATAAAACCATGTAACTGGCATGTAACTGAAAGACTCAAAAAAGCATTAAAGATAGCTCAAACCTCTGTTATAATGGGGCATAAAGCATATAACTACCATGTAACTGGCATGTAACTGAGCCATGATTGATGAACTTAAATTAAGGATTAGAAATGATAACGACAATAAATAACAAACATAAGAAACTCAATTTTTCGAATGAGCGAGAGCAGAGCCAAGCTTGCTTGAACTCTGCCGAGCATGAGAAAAATCAAGGACGAAAAGTCCTTAATGTCCCAAATAAGCGAGAGCAGAACCAAACTTGTTTGGATTCTGCCGAGCGTGA
>USTH01000003.1 GCA_900557555.1 uncultured Prevotellaceae bacterium
TAAATGTTTATGAATCAAGTATATACAAAGCTATTTTTCTAATGGCGGTCATTAGAAAATGACAAGATTTTTTCTAATGACCGATTTGGGATAAAGCAAACATACCGCACAACGGTCAATGCCTTGGCATACGCCTACACCTATGACCGCACCACAGGCATACGCCACTATCAACCTCGAAGTGTAGACGGCAATTATTCGTTGATTACAAGTATCTGGCATTGGTGTCCTATAGACAAGAAGCAAAAATTGACCATCAAGGACGAGACTGTTCTGAGACTGAATCACGGAGTGGACTACATCTCCGAAGACCAGACCCAAGCTCCCCGACGCAGTACTGTCAATACCTGGCGGGGTACGGAGAACGTGGAACTGAAATACAAACTCGGCAAACATACCATCGGGGCCAAGGGCTATATAGGCATCGGCCATGTAAGCTCCTCACGCAGTGACTTTGACGAATACACCCTGTGGGATTTCAACTATGGATTGACCGCCCTGTTGAAACTGCCCCTCGACTTAGAACTGTCCACCGACCTCACAATGTACAGTCATCGTGGTTACGCCACCTCAAGTGCCAATACCAACGACTTGGTGTGGAACGCCCGTCTGTCAAAGACTTTCACCAAGGCAGGCATCACCGTTGCCATCGATGGCTTCGACATCCTCAACAACTTGAGCAACATAAGTCAGGTCATAAATTCGCAGGGACGAACAGAGACCTACTACAACTCCCTGCCGCGCTATGTCATGGCACACATGATATATCGTTTCAACAAAAAACCGAAGAAAGACTGAAGTACACACACTTATTGTACCGGTAGCTAATCTGACACAAACAAAAGTAAAGACGGAGTACATCAATATACGATAACGGTACAGCGAACTTGTTTCAGGCCAATCTGCGCCATTTGGCACCTGGCAACTGCCGCACCAAGCCACGAAACTCCAATTCGGAGAGTACGGACATCACCACATTGACAGGCTGTCCGCTATGGGCAATGACATAACTTATATCCTTGCCAACGGTGTCGAGAGTGTCATAGATGACACGTTCCTCGGCTGTCATCTCTACATCAAACAGAGAAGGCTGATAATCTTCTGCTTTGCGGTCTGTTTTCCATCCCAAAGCCTCGACAACATCTGCGGCACAAGTCAACATCGCCGCAGAATTGTTCTGAATAAGCTTGTTGCACCCCTGTGATGCTTCATCAACGGCACGTCCAGGGCATGCCATCACCGTCAGGGAATACTCGTTGGCTATACGTGCCGTTGCCAAAGCTCCGCCCTTTTCCTTGCTCTCTATCACGAGGGTTGCCTCTGCCATGCCGGCAATAATACGATTACGCCGCAAAAAATTGTAGTTTTCTATTTTAGTGTCTCTGGGAAACTCTGTAAGAAGGCCACCTGCATTTATCATACGCTCTGCAACAGTGCGATGTGACGACGGGTATATCCTGTCAAGGCCGTGAGCCAAAACCCCTACAGTAGACAAGCCATTATCAAGAGCGGCGCGATGGGCATTGATATCTGTGCCATACGCCAAACCACTGACAACAAGCAGATCGGGGAAGAAATGCGCCAACTCGCCAAAAATGTTATCAACCATATCGTGGCCGTAAGCGGTGCTGTTGCGTGTGCCTACAACGCTGATTATGTGGCTTGCGTTAAGATTGCCCACACCGCGAAAATATAGAACCAACGGGGCATCAGGACATACCTCGCGCAATCTGGCAGGATAGGAGGGTTGGTCTATCGATATGCACTGTACACCTCCCATTTCTGCACACTCCGCCTCACGCTCCGCCATTTCCAGACATTCTGCAAGTCTGGCAGAATCAATGCTGAAACTGTTTGGGTTGAGGTCAGGAACAACAGAGCGCAAATCTGCTGCATGGTCTACAATGTCGGCAGACGAGCCTACACGCTCATACAACTGCCTGATAACACCGTAGCGATAGGGAAACATCATGCAGAGTGCCATCGAACAAAGCGTTTCACGACTTACCATAACTTACTAATTATTGACTTTAACCCAAATCGGTCATTAGGTCGTAAATGACATCTTTTTTTGTTACTTCTTATTGCCTTTTGCTTTTTATAAGGCAATAAGTCCTCACGACCGAATTGGATTTGACACGCCATTACCCCTTATTTAAGCATCATGGCAAGTTCGGGCGAATCACCTAACCTGCCATTTATCACAGCCACTGCCTCAACGTTAGCCCTTACGACCAGTTTGTAGTCAGGCAAACGGTATATGTCCTGTTTAAAGACATACTTGAGACCGACCTTCTCCACATTAAGACAACTTTCAAACTCAACATCAGATGTCAGCGGACTTTTGTATTGCACATTGATGCGCGCCACAACAGTGTCGATGCCTCTGTTGTGAAGTTCAATAAAGCTAATGCCTTTGCTCAGCAGAAACTTGTGGCGCGTGTGTTCCATGTAATGCAGATAGTTGGCATTGTTGACAATGCCCTCTACATCACACTCGTAGTCTCTTACCGACATACGCAGCCTAAACATATAGTCTATCATGATAACAATCTGTTTTACCCACACAACTCACCAGGTGGCTACACATTTTTATCTGTACGCACCTGACTATCTGGTCGGGTAGAATTCTAAAAAAATATATTATTTCCAGACAAAGTTACATAAAAGCACAGACAACAAGTGGCAAAAATATCTTTCTTTTTCTCAGTATCATTGCCATTCATATGCCTTACGCCAAATTCCTTTATCGTTATACAGGGTAGGGGACTATTTGCCTTGTTTGATATACTGATAACCCAGTTGGCAACGTAGACAGTCACGACGACCGCAATACTGTGTCATCAGTTGGACTACAGCCTGCGAATCACGGGCATTATCGACGGACATTCCCATTTTCTTCCAAACTCTGGTATACTTATTGTCTTCGCCCTCAAGACTGCACAGCAAGCGAATGGCTTTGTTCATCAGCTTGCTTGAAGCGCGATAACGGCCGTAGGCATAAAGCGTTGGAACAACAGCGTTGATTATCAACGAATCGAGCGACCCCTTTTGCAACTTGCGGCTTGTTGCCGACACTTCACCACCACACAATGTATAGTGGTTTTGCCAATAAGGTGATACATCAAAGTCGAAGAGTGTGTAGAACTGCTTTATGTCATTGGCGTCTATAAGTTCTGACAGACACAGCCTCTGCCCGTAATAAAGAGCAGCAAACTGGGCCAAACGTATGGTAGGGAAATTCTGCGGACGCATCCTCATAAACTTCCACTCGAACCCATTCATTGGCGTAAGTGAAAACTTGTTTGCAAGAAAGGAATACTCTTGTTTAAGCCTGAGATAATAGGCGTCTGAGTTGATGTTTTCTGACTGTGATGCCTTAAACGTGGTTTCGTCAAGCAAACCTGCCTGACCAAGAAACATGGCCTCAATCTGAAACAAGTTGTCGCGATGCTTGGCGACACCAAAATAAGGGATTCTCCGAGCCCACCGCTCAAAAGCATCACTGTTAACTCCAAAGCCGAAGGCTCTTGCCAGCGTGACAAAAAGAACCTGTTCCCAATTATACTCACAAGACTTCAGACGTCGGTCAATCTCCTCGGCTTTACGTTGCATGCGTTCTTCCGCCAAATGTGCCACCCATCGCTTTGAGACAATCTTAGGCAGAGCGTTTGCCAATCTGTAACATGGCGGATAATCTTCATAT
Source organism: uncultured Prevotellaceae bacterium (assembly GCA_900557555.1). Classification (GTDB taxonomy): domain Bacteria; phylum Bacteroidota; class Bacteroidia; order Bacteroidales; family Bacteroidaceae; genus UBA6382. Next base: position 3,707 of record USTH01000003.1, read on the forward strand.
GCCTGCAGGTGTTCATAATTTCTGACAACAAAACCCGGCACCTCTAACTCAACTTGCGGCACATGGCGGCCGCTTTCGGTACAGATTTCTCTGTCTGCATGCTCTACCACGTGAAGCACCACATTGTTGTAAGTCTTGTCGTGGTCATGACCATGGCGATACCAGTCAGAACTAAACGTATGAATCTCTACATTGCCCATCCAGTCTTCGCCATCTATCACAATGTCTGCACAAAAGAAATCAGGGCCAGCATCCTTGTTGTGAAAGCCGGGCGACAGTACTTCCACCCTTTGTCCGTCAGTGGTGACAAGACCCTGCCTGGGCATAAGCCTGTTTTTCCAAACGTAGTGAAGCAGTCGTTCCATCAGATATCTTTTATTGCAGTAATTTAAAACAAAGTTAAAACTTTATCTTGCAAACTTCATCATTTTTCATAAAATTAACCCAAATCGGTCATTAGGTCGTAAACGCCATCTTTTTTTGTACTTCGTAAACGCCATCTTTTTGTACTTCTTATTGCCTTTTGTTTTTTATAAGGAAACTGGTCATGTTTTCTGTACAAAAACATCGCACACTTTTTGCATAAGACACTTTTCTCCATAAACATTTGCACGAACCAATTTGTTTGCATACCTTTGTGTAAGCATTATCCGCCCGAGAGCCTCTCGATGTGGCTCAATCGAGCAGATTTTTCACTTGGAAAGATATTCATGGCAACTGCAACACACCTAAATAAGACCTCATGCCATTGCCACATTCAAGAGGCCTTCTTTGATTGTCGTACTTCAACGGCAGAACATCATAACTCCAGAGGTTTAAAATACATCTGAATTTCACCTTGCCACCTCTTATAGATATGAAAAAGCTATTTTATATTAATAGTCTACAGATATTTCTGCTTTTTATAGCAATTCCTACCATCTCTTCAATGGCCCAAACAGTAACATGGGACGAATTTGCCGATATCTATTTTCCCAATGGCGAAGAAGATGACGATGACGGCACAACTCTATACGATGAACTGCTTGAAATGCACCGCAATCCCATCAACATCAACACGGCTCAACGTACAGACTTGCTACGCATGCCGTTTCTGGACGAAGCGCAAGCCGACTCCATCATAAGTCTTGTGAAACGCTCGCACGGCCTCTATAGTCTCGGTGAGCTTATGTTTGTCAGAAACCTATATCACAAAGAGGTGACATTTATGCCACTGTTCTTTTATTGCCTACGTGATGAGAACACCGCCCGCCACTCTGGCAATAATGCCAAAGACAATGCAGGTTTTAATCCTCCTGTCAATAAAATTCTGACCGAAGTCTCTACAACAATAGACTTTCCACTGTATAGGCGCGAAGGATTCAAGAAACACCCGAAAGAAGTACTCGACAAAAATCCCAACAAACAATATCTGGGTGACAACATTTCCACTACACTGCGTTACCGCTCTTCATACAACAACAGAATCTTTTGGGGACTGACAGCACAAAAGGATGAAGGCGAACCGTTCTGCTCAAAAGACAATGTGCTCTATGACTCATATTCATTCTATCTTGCAGGCAAAGGAAACGGAACTGTCGTACAATGGATTCTTGGCGATTACAGACCACACTTCGGGCTGGGTCTGACCATAGGCTCATCCCGTCCTGATGCAATAAACATACTTTCAGCATTCAGACCGCGACAGCAAGGATTTACCCGGCATACCTCCACCGACGAACACTTCTTCATGCGCGGCGGAGCCATAACTGTCAGGACAGGCAAACTGACACTCCACACCTTCGGTTCATGGCGCAAACTTGATGCCACATTGTTAAAAGACAGCATTTCAACCATCATCACAAACGGCTATCACCGCACACCTCTTGAGATGTCAAAACGAGGTAACATACAGGCATTACAAGGAGGAATGTCGGCCACCTTAGAACTCACCCCACTGACAGTCGGCATACAAGCCACCCACACTCACTACGACACACCGTTTCGCACACCAACACAGCTCTACAGAAAATATTATTTCAAGGGACAGGATTTCGGCAACTACAGCCTTTATTATGCTATTGGCGGAAAAAACCTTCGCCTTTGGGGTGAAACGGCAACATCTCTGCAAGGAGGAATTGCCACCCAACACCGCCTGCAGTACGCACCATCATACAATCTTAGGCTTATCGCCCTCCATCGCTACTACACAACACACTATCTGGCAACCTCGGCCCAGAGCTATAGAGTAGGAGCGCGTATTCAAAACGAACACGGCATTATGGTAGGCGCCAACATGCAGTTCAACCAATTTTGGCATCTTCTGACCTATATGGACTATGCACGCCATCCGTTTGCAACATACCAAACCAAACAACCATCAAAAGCCATTACGGCTGCTGCACAACTGGAATACTTGCCATCAAGAAACACCGTCTTCATCATACGCTACAAGTTTCGCCAAAGACCTCAGGACAACAAACAAGACCAACTTGACCACAAACAGCAGCACGCCCTGAAAATACAGATGCGCTACATTATATGGAAAGTATTCGCAATGACCTCTGCTGCAGACTTCACAAGAGTATCACAACCTGACAAGGCCAATACCTGTGGCTGGATGCTGTCGCACAAAGCTACTGCAAAGCTGTCACCAGACACCCGCATCAACGCCGCTGCTGCACTCTTCCATACCGACTCATACTCAGAAGCACTCTACTTCAACGAACCGAGTCTGCTTTACTACTCATATTCGCCCTCATGTTACTATCACGGCCAAAAGGCATCTGTGTCGCTGACACATAAGACAGGTATCATCAGATTTGCCATTAAATACGGAGTGACACACTACAGCAACCGCAAAACCATAAGCAGTGGCCTACGTGCTTACAACGGCTCAACCCTTCAAAACATAACCATACAGGGAATAGTGAAATTTTAAAGTCTATATGCCTGACATAAGCCAAAAACTGTTTACCTTTGCACTGTTTTAAATAAAACATCTGTTTATGTCAACAGTAATATATCCGTCCCCGATTTTCGGACCCATTCACTCCCGCCGTCTGGGCATTTCGCTTGGTATCAACCTGATGCCATCTGACGGCAAGGTCTGCACATTTGACTGCATATACTGCGAATGCGGATTCAACGCCGACCACAGACCCTCTAAAAAGAGACCTTCACGTCAGGAAGTTAGCACTGCACTCGAAACCCAACTCCAAAAGATGGCAACCACTGGACAACTGCCCGATGTGTTGACCTTTGCTGGCAACGGAGAACCAACGGCTCACCCCGACTTTCTTGATATAGTCAAAGACACAATAGCGCTAAGAGACAGACTCTGCCCTGAAGCCAAAGTGTCGGTTTTGAGCAACGCCACTCTTATAGAACGTCCTAACGTTTTTGAAGCCCTTAAACTCGTTGACAACAATATCCTTAAACTTGACACTGTCAACCCTGACTATATACAAACGGTTAACCGTCCGACAGGTGCATATAACGTTAGAAACCTCATCAACAAGATGAAACAATTCAACGGACACTGCATCATTCAGACCATGTTTATGCATGGCACTATAGATGGCCGAAACGCAAGCAATCTCAATGAAGAACTTATTGCACCATGGCTTGAAGCAATAACCGAAATAAAACCGCAGCAAGTGATGATATACACCATTGACCGTGAAACCCCTGACCACGATCTGCAAAAAGCCACCCATGAGGAACTTGACAACATCGTTGGACGTATTGAAGACCTCGGTATTCACGCCACAGCGTCATACTAAGCCCATACATCTTTATAACTGCAAATAAACATAGCACACCATGATAAAAGATAGCTGGAAACAAAAAGGGTATATTGACGAACCTGTACCGCAAGATATAGACATAAAAGCAGAAATTAAGAAACTCTGCAAGGAAAAGAATGCCATAATTCTTGCCCACTACTATACTGACAAATCACTTCAGGAGATTGCAGACTTCATAGGAGACAGCCTTGCCCTTGCACGTAAAGCCGCTAAAACAGATGCCGACATTATCGTAATGTGTGGAGTGCACTTCATGGGAGAGACTAACAAGATTCTGTGTCCTGACAAGAAAGTGCTCATACCAGATCTCAACGCATCGTGTTCGCTTGCTGAGAGTTGTCCTGCCGATGAGTTCAGAAAGTTTGTAGATGCTCACCCTGGCTATAAAGTTATTTCGTATGTCAATACTACTGCGGCCACCAAGACGGTGACAGACGTAGTTGTAACATCGTCAAATGCCAAACAGATAGTAGAGTCTTTCCCAAAAGACCAAAAAATTATCTTCGGCCCCGACCGCAATCTGGGAGAATACATCAATTCCATCACTGGCAGACAAATGGTGCTATGGAACGGAGCCTGCCATGTGCATGAACGCTTTTCCACAGGCAAGATTCTTGAACTTAAAACTGCCTATCCGAATGCCAAGGTACTGGCTCATCCCGAGTGTAAAGGACCTGTAGTGAAACTTGCCGATGTGGTAGGTTCTACAGCCAAACTTCTGGACTACGCTGTCAATAGTGGTGAAAAACAATTTATTGTCGCTACCGAAAGTGGCATCTTGTTTGAAATGAAACGCCAAGCACCAGACAAGGAGTTTATTCCTGTGCCGCCTGACGATGGCGAAACAAAAGGAATTACATGCGGGTGCAACGAGTGTGCCTATATGCGGCTTAACACCATACAGAAACTATATAACACTCTCAAGTATGAATGGCCGGAAGTGCAAGTGCCTGCCAATATTATAAAACAGGCCCGCAAACCCATAGACGAAATGCTGTCGATCAGTGAAAGACTGAAAATTTAACCTAATTCGGTTGTTAGGACTTATTGGATTTTGTTTTTTAGGAGAGCAGATGTTGCTTGTTTTTAGCTCAAAATAGCCTGCTATTTTGAGCTAAAAACAAGCAGCAGGTGTCTTATAGGGAATAAGAAGCAACAAAAGATACCATTTACGACCTAATGACCTATTTGGGTTTAACCGCTACAGCCAAAATTTCTCTATTTCCTTTTGATAAACGACATCTGCTATATTGCCATTGTCAAGTAACTCATAGATTTTAGACGCATATAGCACATCATGCAGTCCAAGACCATAGTTGTAGTCAATAATGCGCTGACTTTCTGACTTGCGGCCAGGATCATGTCCTGCAAGCACTTCTCCTATTTCATTATAATCCCTATATTGGGAAAAATACTTGAAGTTCTTTATGTGCGCGGTGTCATCACCAAACACACGGTCAAACACCGTATCACAATTCTGCAGACCGCGCATATGAACGGGTATAACTGTAACACCAGGACGGAAATTATCGATGTTTTCAACCAGCAGCCCGTCAGCACTTGTGATGCAACTAACGAATACATCTGACATTCGCGCCAACTCATTGATATCGTCAATAACCTCAAACTTCACATTTCCGTAATCTCTGAAACGCTCAATGAACAGTTCCGCCTGATTCTTGTATCGAAGTAATTTTACGTTGAATGTCTGTTCAGGTTCGGCCTCGAGCAAACACAACATTACGGCACGAGCAGTGTTACCAAGCCCAACAAAACCATATACACTTGCATCACTCTTGCGCAACGCCTTGATTGACACTGCCGCTACAGCACCTGTGCGCATGGTGGTAATCCAATCACAATCTACAAGAGCAAGCAACTCGCCGCTTCTGGCATCATAAAGCATCATATCGCTTCCAAGACTCGGCACAGCACCCTCAACGCGGTGTACCTCCTTAATACCGAAATAGAAGCCTTTGGAAGCATCTGGCGGCTTGGGCAGCAGACATGGCATAGAAGTGAAGAAATCATATTCCTCTGGATGTACGCTTATCTTTGCCGGCAACTGTGACTTGGCTTTAAGGCTGAAACTCTCATAAATCCATTCCACACACTGCTGCGGTGAAATGTTCATATTGCGTATTGTCTGCCCTGTAATGATTTTCATTTAAGCGTTTGTTTTGAAATGGCACGCAAAGCGGCAACGAGCCGTGAGTTTTCCTCACGATTTCTTACGGCTATGCGCATATATTTCTTATTGGTATCAAGACCAGGCTTAAGGCTGCAGTCTCTGGTCAGTATGTTGAAGCGTTTAAGCATGGCAAGAACTATTTCCTTAGCGCTAAAAGGTTTCAGCACCTCGCAAAGAAAGAAGTTGGCTTCTGACGGCATAACACGCAGGTAGCTTATGGTCTGGAGCTCTGAATAGAACTTCTTCCGTTCTTCCACAAATCTGGCACATGCAATCTTGTAGTCGGCCTCGTGCTTGGAATATATCTGCATGAAGTATTCCGCAAACGAGTTGATGTTCCATATCGGGACTTCTGCCTTAATATTTTTAATGAGTTCTTCGTCTGAAGATGCAAGTATGCCCAGACGCAGTCCGGGTACACCATAACTCTTGCTAATGCTCTTAATTACTATTAAGTTGGGATTTTGCTCAAGCAGACTGTTGTCAAGCAAGCTACTGGTTTCCCAATGCTCACTGAAGTCCACAAAGCTCTCGTCTATAACAAGCCTCATGCCTTGTTCACGTGTCCAAGAGGCGAGACGTAACAAGTCACTGCGTTGTATGAAATTGCCCGAAGGATTGTCTGGATTTATGATGAGTAGGGTATCAGCCTTGTTGACGCTGAAAAATTCCATTAATTCGTCTGCACTATAGCGATAAGCGCTGTTGGCAGGTTGAAATGTTACAAGAGTGTCATTATCACGCCTATTAGGATATTCCTCAAACGTAGGCCGCACAATACCCAGTTTTCCTGGAAGCATCTGCATCAGTGCTTTGATTAGTTCCGCCGCTCCATTGCCGGGTACTATATATTCCTGCTTCACTCCAAAGCTCTTGCTGGCAATAAGGCTGTTAATCTTCATGCCTGAAGGATATTCCGTAAGCAGAGTGTCGAAACTTGCCTTAAGCTCATCTTTCATTCTTTTGGTAGGAAAATACGGATTGACAAGATAACAGAAGTCAAGCATCCCATCAAAACGCCAGAAACCGCCAAAGCGCCCATAATATTTGCGCAAGATATCTTTTTCTTCGGCAAAGATGGCCTCTGCGATGTCCAAATCCTGCACATCATCTATTTCATACCACTTACAATCACCAATGGGCAGTGCCTTAATGTTGCTTTTGTCTAACGAAGCAATTACCTGCAACACTTGTTCGTAGTACTCGTTTGGGCCAAGCACCTTGCAATAAGCGTTGATGAAAGGAACATATTTCTGCCGCGAGAACTCCTTGGAGAACTTATATACATTTACAGTCTTGTAATATTGGTCTGCCTCGTCATAACTGAACGCTTTTTTGGGAACAAAGTTGAGTATATCGTTTTCATCGTCAATCCTAACCATGGTGCCATCCATCCAACTTTGGTATTTCGCCACAAGAGCAAGATTAGGGTAGGGGTTGTCCATTATGAGTCTGAAAAGATTGTCATCAAAAATAAGGTCACTCTCTACAAGTATTGTATCGTCCTCCTGCAGACGGTCGGTGGCAAGGGCAAGCGAATATATGTTATTGGTTTTGTCATAGATAGGGTTTTCTACATACTCTATGTTCAGATTGGCATATCTGTTACCTATATGCTCCTTTAATTTGTGGCCCTCATATCCGATAACTATGATAACTCGCTTAAGATTAAGAGCCGACAACTGTGTTAACATGCGGTCAATGAGTGTTCTTCCGTTGACCGAAATCATGCACTTTGTGTTGTGACGGGTTAATTCTCCCAATCTGCGGCCCATGCCTGCCGCAAGTATTATAGCTTGCATACAAAATCTGTTTGTTGAGTGTATTTTTTTATTGTTTTCCGAGCCAATACATCATCTCGCCTATCCATTGGTCGTAATCCGCATAACCACGATTACAACCAAAGCCATGATAACCGTCTTCATACATGTGGAGTGTTACCGGCACGCCCTTATCTACCAAAGACTGCGCATACTGCAACGAATTATATACAGGAACACAGGTATCGCCAGAAGGCACCACAATAAACGCTGGTGGAGCATTATCTGGCACATGAAGCTCGTTAGAGTATAAGGCAACAAGTTCTGAACTTGGAGTTTTACCAAGCAAGGCCTCGCGCGAACCAAGGTGTGTGTGCTTCAAGTCCATTGTAATAACGGGATAAAGCAGCACCTGAAAATCTGGGCGAGTGATGCTGTCAACATAGTGTGTGGCAAGCGTTGAAGCCAGATGTCCTCCAGCCGAACTGCCCATAATACCAACTTTCCTAATGCCCCATTCCGCTGCATGGCTGCGCACTATGCGCATGGCCTGTTTAGCATCTTCTGAAGGCACATTGCATCTTCCTGCTGGAAGACGATATTTCAAAACAATCAAGGCATATCCCTGACCGTTGAGAAGCGATGCAAAACCTTTGCCCTCATGTTCCATTGCAAGACCAGTATAGGCACCACCAGGACATGCCACAACTGCTTTGCCATTAGGCTCAGCGGGAAGATAACAATAAACATGCGGCTCAGCATAGTCTGTGTCAGAAATCTGACCTTTCTCCCACAATGGGAGTTCAAAACTGCGCTGTCCCATAACACATACTGTTATCAGACACGCAAACAAAGGCATTAAAACTTTCCTTGTAATCATATTACTATGTGAATTTAGAAATACTAAATACAGCCCCAATGTTTCATTAAAATGTGAAATGAACACTTACTTAATATTGTCTACAAGACGAAACAATCTATTCCACCTTATTTTGCCATCAAGCCACCCTCTGTCTTTGTCAAGAGACAACCAAATAAATATTGGTTTACCTACAATATGATCTTCAGGCACAAATCCCCAAAACCGACTGTCGGCAGAATTATCGCGATTGTCACCCATCATCCAATAGTAGTCCATTTTGAACTCGTAGCTGTCGGTAACCTTGCCGTTAATGATGACTTTGCCGTTTTGTATTTTCACATTGTTTCCTTCATATACTCTGATGCAACGGTCATAGATTGCGAGGTTCTTAGGAGTCAATTTAATTTTTGACCCACGTTTAGGTATCCAAACAGGACCGTATTCGTTGGCTGTCCAACCAGTATTGAAAGTATGAGGATAGAGTGTGTAACTATCTACTTCATCGCTGCTCTGTATTTTCTCTACAAGGTCTTTGCGCATCTCAAGAATTTTTTTGGCTTCTGCGGTAAGAGGCATGCGCACTACTTTTCCGTCTTGTGAAACAATTTCGCTACGATCTTCAACCGTAATACCTAATTCATGGCACAAATCATCAGGTAACGGACTTTTTAGAGTTACATAATAGCTGTATTGCACCTTTTTTGGCTGGAACATCCTTTTACCATCGGTATATACCACACCTTTCTTTATATGCAGTGTCTGTCCAGGCATTCCAACACAACGCTTTACATAATGCTCGCGCATGTCTACTGGGCGATACTTAATCTTACCCACCTCTGCTTCATTTTCAAAAAAAAGTTTACGAGCTACATTGTATTCCTCCTTGCTTTGGGCAATTTGGAGAGTAAAAGGAAGTTTTTTTTCTTCGTTTACATATTCCTCAAACGATTTTCCTTCCCTTTGTGCCATTATCATCTTACCAGTCTGATAGCATTCAGTGTAATAATCTTGATTTTCGTATTTGGCAAGTACTGTATCACCCGAAGGATAGTTGAAAACAACAATGTCTCCCTGTTTTACTTTACCAAGTCCTGCCACACGGTCATATCCCCAACTTATAACTTCAGAAAAACTGTTACAACCGAGTATAGGCATGGTGTGGCTTGTTAATGGCATGTGAATGGGGGTAAATGGTTTTCTCGGCCCATAGCTCACTTTGCTTACAAAAAGATAATCACCGGTAAGAAGGCTCTTCTCCAAAGAAGAACTTGGTATAACATAATTTTGAAACAGGTAAAGATTGACAAAATATACTGCAACCAATGCAAAAACAATGGCATCTATCCAACTCATCAAAGTGCGCAATGCAGGATTTTTGATTTCGCGCCACCAATTCCATGGTATTTTCTTTGTGATATATGCATCAAAGACAAATGGAACAGCAATAAGACCTAACCAACTCCTTACCCACAGACAAAACAACAGCAATAATGCAATAGCAAAAAAACACATTAAAGCTCTGCTTCGCATGCTACGTGCCGAACGATTTTTTTTTCTTCTGTATGCCTTGAAATCCATATGCTATGTATGCAAATTACTATTTGAATAAATCGTCCATGGTGAGTAATCCATCATGTTTGAAAGCATATTCTGCTGCCATTACTGCACCAAGCACAAAACCACCTCTCGATTTTGCCCGATGGGTTATTTCAATCTCATCAAATTCACTTTTATACGTAATTATATGTGTGCCCGGCACCTCACCTTCCCTTATTGCACTCACAACAAGTTCTTCTGGCTTTGCTTCTTTGCTTCCCTCTATGCTTCCGTCAGGCTTCTGAAGTGTGCCTTTAACCCATGAAGTTTTAGAAGGATAGTTGTCTATCAATGTTTCGGCAAGCGTTATGGCTGTACCTGACGGAGCATCAAGCTTATGAACATGATGAATTTCTACAATCTCTGGATTATAATCCTTGTAAGGAGACATCATTTCAGCCAATCGTGCGTTAAGACGATTAAACAAATAAACACCAAGACTGAAGTTGCTGCTCCAAAATAGTGTATTCATTCCATCTTTGCACATTCCGCAAATTTCGTCCATGTGATCCTTTTGCCAACCAGTGCTTCCAGTAACAACCTTAATTCCTCGTTCAAAACATTTCTTTATGTTGTCATAAGCAGTCCATGGAGTAGTAAACTCTATAGCTACATCTGCCGAAGCAAACTTCTTACTGTCAAAATCCTCCTGATTATCAATGTCTATTATACATACTATTTTATGGCCTCTTTCAACTGCCACTTTCTCTATCATGCGGCCCATCTTGCCGTAACCTATCAATGCTATATTCATAGTTATATTTTTATTAATCTAAAATGCACACTAAATCATCTTACAAAAATAAAACAAAAAAAAGACTTCTAATATTATTTTTCCTTTTTTTTTGTTTTTACAGAATTTTAGCTAACAACACGCACTTACATAATTTTAAATTATACTTAAACCTTTTAAACCAAATCGGTCATTAGGTCGTTAATGACATATTTTGTTACTTCTTATTGCCTTTTTTTATAAGGCATCTGTAGTTTTTTTATAGCTCAAAATAGCCCGCTATTATTTCGCTAAAACAACAAGCAAAATCTGTACTTCTAAAAAATCAAAATACAATAAGTCCTAACGACCGAATTGGGTTAAAATATGCTTTGCATAATATCTAAAAAAAATATATAAATTGACATCGAAAGGAAAGTATTATTATTTCACTATTCTTTTTATGCACAGATAGACATAAAGACAAGCTACAGTATAGACTATCTGAAAAATTAGACTTATAATATTGGTACCGTCAATAAAATAAAATAGTATTGTGTAGAATAAACGATACCATGATAACAAGTATAAAAATATTCCCAAATATTTCAATGCTCCCTCATAGGTTTCAATAAGTCTGCGAGAAAATATAAAAGTCAATATAATATAAATTATATAAATCATGTAGACTGTATTCTTCAAAATGTTGAAAATAGTCACAAAAAGTGAACTAAAATTACTCTTTGAATATACACCTATCATGATTGTAAATATTATCATAGCATTGCATAGACAGCAGAAAAATATGCATGCGTTTATCAATGAAGTCATTGGAGTTTCGGTTACAATCATAACCTTTTTGAGACAATAGAACATGTATACCATTCCCGTCCAACTGAAAATATACGATAATAAAGCTATTACAGTATTTACACTGTATTTACCCAAATTATCACAGTTAAATAAAAATATATCATTGTAAGGAATAATATTTGATACAACTTTGAGAGCAAAACCTGTGATGGCTATTAATATGAATAATGAAATATATGGAACGTTGACACCCTCTATTTTATCAACACGTTTTTTAGATTCGAGAATGCCTTTTTTTACCAGTTCCTTACTTATAGAATTGTCAGCTGAAACATAATTATCTATAGGCGCACCACAATGTGAACATATTGCTATGTTATCATGGTAACTCTTACCACAAACTTTGCATTTTACCATATAATATATAATGAATTATTTAAAGTTTCTCTAATCAACAGTGCAAAAATATACAAAAAAATATAATTGGCAAAAAATCAAGTTAATTTAATTTGGTTTTAATTATAAATTTAATGTTATTGTATCTGATATTTATTATAAAATAAAAGCATACAATCTTATATTCTGGATAATATCAATTAATGATTATATATCATTATGGGTTTTCAACAACCTATAATAATATTATATTTTGATTATTATCTATTCTTTATTTTTAAATATTACTTCTGTTCTTATTAATAAGTCTGTTGAAAATGTTGATAGTTGTAGTGTCATTAATACAATCATATTTAAGTCCACTTTCTGTTAGTTATTATCAACAGGTTATTAACATACATAATTTCATTTAACTTGTTGATTTATATGTGTTACAACTCTGCCAGTATTATTTTTCAACACAGTAGAAATAATTATCCAATACAATTGTAAATGCAATCATTAACTGTTAAAAACTGTTGATAAACACATGCAAAAACCATAGAATTACGTGAATTATTGTGGATAATTGTAAACAGCTATTAATATATTTAAATAAACATCTTTTTAACACGTAAATAACATGTTTTTCCACAGGTAAGGCACAACGTAGACCAATATCACGATACAGTAAAAATTTTTACAAAAAAAAGCCCGAAGTCCTATTTAAAGGGCTTCGAGCAGAATCAATTTTAGAGTTTTACCAGATCTCAATAATGTTTCAAACGTTTTTAAAGCGTTATACTGAAACAATGTAGGTATTCAGTGTTAAAAAATTATTTATAGTCGTAGGCATGTTTAGCATAGTCAAGTGTATAATGCAGTCCGCGGCTTTCTTTTCTTTCTATGGCCTGACGTGTAACGAGATAACCTACGTTAATTGCATTTCTCAGTTCGCATATATCGCGGGTAGCTTTAACTCGTTTGAAAAGTTCTTCCGTTTCTTCATATAGAAGGTCAAGTCGTACCCATGCGCGGTGAAGTCGGAGGTTGCTCCTGACAATACCCACATAGTTAGACATAGTTTGACCTACTTCGCGCATATCTTGTGCAATCAACACCTTTTCTTCGTTGGTCATTGTACCCTCATCGTTCCATTCAGGTACTTTATCGTTGAACGAACATTTATCAATAATGCTGAGTACGTGTTTTGCTGCAGCATCGGCGTATACAACAGCTTCAATGAGCGAATTGCTTGCCAAACGGTTTCCACCGTGAAGTCCAGTGCATGAGCATTCACCGATGGCATATAGTCTTTTGATGCTACTCTGTGCGTTGAGGTCTACCTTTATGCCACCACACAGGTAATGTGCACACGGTGTTACAGGTATATATTCTTTTGTAATGTCAATTCCTATAGACAAGCACTTTGCATAGATGTTTGGAAAGTGCATCTTAGTTTGTTCTGGGTCTTTGTGTGTAACGTCAAGGCATACATGGTCAATGCCGTGTATTTTCATTTCTTTGTCAATGGCGCGTGCCACAATATCGCGCGGGGCGAGAGACAGTCTTTTGTCATATTTCTGCATGAATTCCTCGCCGTTGGGCAGGCGCAGAATGCCTCCATATCCACGCATGGCTTCAGTGATAAGGTAGGCAGGGTGTGTTTCGCCAGGATGATAGAGTGCTGTGGGGTGGAACTGCACAAATTCCATATCCTTTACTGTTGCTTTGGCTCTGTATGCCATTGCTATTCCATCGCCTGTAGCGATATTCGGATTGGTAGTAGTAGCATATACGGCTCCTATGCCTCCTGTGGCAAGAAGTGTAATTTTAGAGAGAAAGGTATCGACTTTGCCTGTGTCAGGGTCAAGAATATATGCACCGTAGCACTCTATGTCGGGTGTATGGCGATTTACTTCTATGCCAAGATGGTGTTGTGTTATTATTTCTACTGCAAAGTGATTTTCAAGTATTGTGATGTTGTGATTTTTTCGTACAGCTTCTATCAGTCCGCGCTGTATTTCAAAGCCAGAGTCGTCAGCATGATGAAGTATTCTAAATTCAGAGTGGCCTCCTTCGCGATGAAGGTCAAACGAACCGTCTTCCTTCCTATCAAAGTTTACTCCCCACTGTACAAGCCGTTCAATGCCGGCAGGAGCATTTCTGACTACCTGTTCCACTGCCGCAGGGTCGCTTATATAGTCGCCTGCAATCATAGTGTCTTTTATGTGTTTTTCAAAGTTGTCCACTTCAAGGTTAGTCACAGAGGCTATTCCTCCTTGCGCCTTAGCAGTATTGGCCTCGTCTATTGTGGTTTTGCAAATCAGTGCCACTTTTCCTTTTTTTGCTTTGGCCACTTGAAGTGCAAATGACATTCCGGCTACACCCGAGCCTATTACAAGAAAATCAAATTTGCGTATCATTTACAGTAGTATTTAATAATACATTATTAATTAAAGCTAATAAGTGTATGCAAAGATAGGCTTATTTTTAAACAAAGAGTATTTGTTTAACATAAAATTAGTATTTTTGCCTGTATTATGAAGAAGATTATTGCAAACTTAAAGACTATATCAATTTTTGTTTTATTTCTGTCAACGGTTCAAGCCAAATCGTTTGGCTTGAATAATGTGGTTATGCATGATACCAATTATTTGGCTTGCGCTGAAGACACTGTTGACGCAGAGGCAGCAGACAGTACCGAGACCGAGGTTTTGAAGTGGCCGCAGTCGATGACAGTTGGCATTGATAAACTGTTGGAAGATCCTATGTTCGAGCGTTCACAAGTTGCGGTTGTGGTTTATAACCTTGATGCCGATACAGTGATGTACAATTACATGGGGCGCCAGTTGATGCGTCCGGCATCGGTAATGAAGCTTTTCACTGCCAGCACCGCCCTTGACAATCTCGGTGGTGACCATTTGTTTGAAACGAGGCTGTACTACAGAGGTGTAATAAGTGACTCTGTGCTTCATGGCGACATATATATCAAGGGAGGTTTTGACCCAATGTTCGGCTATGATGATATGTACTCATTTGTGGATAACATCAAGTTGCGTGGTATCAACAGAATAGATGGAAAAATATATACTGATGTGTCGTTTAAGGATACGCTCAAATGGGGTGAAGGCTGGTGTTGGGATGACAAGGAAACCACATTGACTCCTTTGCTTTATGATGGCAAGGACATCTTTGTCACCAAATTCATGCAGCGGCTTACTCATGATGGCATAGCACATCCTAATACGTATGTGTCAGGCCGTGCAGAGGGCGACAGCCTTGTGTTGCTTGACATAAGGTCTCACACAGTTGACCAGATGCTGACCCACACCATGAAGAATTCTGACAACCTTTACGCCGAGTCGTTGTTCTATCAACTGGGAGCCAAAAGCAGTGCACCATATGCCAGCACGCGTCGTTCGGTGGAAAAAGTAAACGCACTGATAAGTAAACTTGGGTTTGACCCATCTGAATACACAGTGGCAGACGGAAGTGGCCTTTCGCTCTACAACTATGTAACGCCAAACTTGGTGGTAGGTCTCTTGAAGTATGTATGGAACAACAACAACATATTAAATCACCTCTATCCCACCTTGCCAGTGTCGGGTGTTGACGGCACACTGCGAAACCGCATGATAAACACTCCGGCAGAATATGTGATACACGCCAAGACCGGCACACTGCGCAAGGTGAGCACTCTGGCTGGTTATGCCAAGGCATACAATGGTGTCAATCTTGCGTTCTGCATATTCAATCAGGGCATTCTTAATGCCGCAGAAGGCAAGAGATTTCAAGACAAGGTGTGCAGTCTGATGGTAGAGTAGGGGGATATGTAGTTTTTGCTGTAAGTATTGATATAAAGGTAGTGAAGTGAAAAGAATAACGTTGATTTTTTTTGTGGCACTGTGCTCGTTTACGGCTGTTAAGGCAGTGCTGAAAGAAAAAGACCTTAACCAGACCATATCTGTATTGATGGCGGAGCTTGAGAATTCTTTCAATGAGCAGAAAGAAACTATGGCTCGCTATCGTGACAGGGTAGACAGGCAGCACAGAAATATGGTTGCAATAATGGAGCGAAGCTATCAGATTTCCCTTATGCTCTATTCACAGAAGGAAGACTATACCTTTGATCTAAGCTATGCATGTCACGAAGCTACCGAGCAATACCGTGAGTTCAAGCTCAACCGAATGCCTTTTGACAAGATAACAGCAAGGCTTGACAACGAGATACGACGCTATGATTCGCTCATAGAGACATTGTCTAACCTTCCACCAGCTAAGAAGTCAAATGTACATAACGCTGATAGTGTGAAGGCGGGCAAAAAGTCCAGACAACATCCTTTTGTACTCAACGCACAGAGCCAGCATTGCCGTGACGTTTGCATTGATATTGCTACCAAAATGCGCGACAACTTAAAAGAGGCAAAGTATGGTATTGAGAAAGACAAACAGTATTATTCTCGTATTGAAAAACGGTTGAAACGCATCAACGACTATGCCGAAAAGAGATATGCTGACATACAGAAGAGTATATTCATAAATGGTGGAAGCAGTTATTTTGAGGTGCTCGGCAGCATAGGTAAATACTTTGACGTTGCCCGAAGTGATGCAAAGGAAAAATATCAGTCGGAGAGCATCAACACCAAGGATGGTGCACAAATAGAAGTTAAGTCGCAGTGGCGTGGCCCTATTGTGTTGTTTCTGGCAGTGTTTATATTGTTCTATCTGTCTGTAGCCTCTGTGCTTGGCGGAGCTATAGTGAAATGGGTTGTTCCGAGGAGATTTCGCACGGAAGGCTTCATGAAGAAGAAGGTGTGCATTATGCTTGTTGCCGCAGTGGTGATATTTGCATTGGTGCTGTCAGTGGTCAGGCTGTTTATGGGCCACCACAACTTCATACTTATGGCAAGCAGTCTGCTCATAGAGCTGGCTTGGCTCATAGGCGTGATACTGATGTCGCTTCTAATACGCCTTGACGGCAATCAGATCAGAAGCGGGTTCAAAATCTATGCACCTATAATGCTGATGGGGTTCATCATCATCACTTTCCGCATTATTTTTATTCCAAACAATCTGGTCAACCTTATCTTTCCACCGATATTGCTGCTTGTAACAGTGTGGAACTGGTTTGTAGTGATGCGCAACAATAACAACATTCCGCGCAGCGACGTTTTCTATACCTGGGTTTCAATCATCATAATGGTGATTTCTACAGTTGCGTCGTGGTCTGGCTACACCCTCATGGCGGTTCAGATACTTATATGGTGGCTCTTCCAACTTACTTGTATTCAGACCATCACTTGTCTGTTTTATCTACTCGGTATTTATGAACTGCGCTATCTCACCAAAAAAATAAAGGGACTCATATATGCTGGTGCGGGCATGGATGGGAAGGCTGTTGCCAACGGTGGTGAAATAAAGGCCAAAGCCCTTGAGAGGCTTAAGAAAAACAAAGGCGACTATATTGACAAGACGTGGTTCTTTGACCTTGTCTATATGGTTATAGTGCCTGTAATGGGTGTGGTGTCTGTTATGTTGTCTATTTGGTGGTCTGCAGACGTGTTTGACCTCACCGGTTCCATCTACAAGGTTTTCTTCATCAACTTTCTCAACATTACCGGAGTAATATCGCTATCGCTTCAGAAGATGGTGATGGCCATGTCGCTGTGGTTTATGTTCAGATACATCGCCTATCTGCTCAAAGCACTGTATAGAAAATATAAAAAGCCAGGCAAGTCCTCAGGCAATAAACCGAATCTTACGCTGGCAAACAATATCATAAGCATTATGGTGTGGGGCGGCTACATCATAATCTGCATGATTATGCTTCACATCCCAGCCGGAGCCATAGAGACGGTTTCCGCAGGTTTGGCAGCTGGTCTTGGATTTGCCATGAAGGATTTGCTCGAAAACTTCTTCTATGGCATATCATTGATGAGCGGACGTGTCAGAGTGGGCGACTATATAGAATGTGACGGTATCAGGGGCAAGGTGGAGAGCATCACATATCAGAGTACGCAGATTATCACGTCTGACGGGTCGGTAATGGCATTTCTTAACTCTGCACTGTTCAACAAGAATTTCAAGAACTTGACACGCAACAATAGTTACGAGTTCGTAAAGCTACCGGTGGGGGTGGCTTATGGCACTGATATCAAGGAAGTGCGCCAGATACTCATAAAAGCCATATCTGAACTGCATGCCAAAGGCAAAGACGGCCGCGAGGTTATCAGTTCCGACAAAGCTATGAGTGTGGTGATTGATGAATTTGCCGACAACAGTGTCAACCTCTATTTCACCTGCTGGGTAATGGTAGAGGAGAAATTCGCTGTTGTAAGCCGAATAAAAGAGACCATCTACAATGTTCTCAATGAACACAACATTGAAATACCATTTCCGCAGCGAGACATCTATATTAAAAACTACAATAACGAACAAACAACAGAAAAATCATAACACTATGCAACCACTATTGATTTACAACACCCTCAGTCGCAACAAGGAGATATTTCGTCCTGTAAACGAAGGGTGCGTTGGAATGTATGTATGCGGGCCAACAGTATATGGTGACGCACATCTGGGCCATGCACGTCCTGCAATAACGTTCGACATACTTTTCCGTTATCTGCAACACATAGGCTACAAGGTACGCTATGTGCGCAATATCACCGATGTGGGCCATCTGGAGCACGATGCCGATGAAGGAGAAGACAAAATAGCCAAAAAAGCTCGCCTCGAGCAGCTTGAACCGATGGAGGTGGCACAATATTTCACCAACCGTTTCCATGAGGCAATGGAAGCGCTCAACGTTCTTCCGCCGAGCATAGAACCACACGCATCGGGACACATCATCGAGCAGGAAAAACTTGTGCAGGAAATTCTTGACAACGGCTATGCCTACATAAGCAATGGCAGCGTATATTTTGATGTAGAGAAATACAACAAAGACTACCACTATGGAGTGCTGTCAAACCGAAACCTTACCGACGTAATCAACCACAGCCGTACACTCGACGGACAAGAAGAAAAACATAATCAAGTGGATTTCGCCCTATGGAAAAAGGCACAACCGCTTCATATCATGCGTTGGCCCTCACCATGGAGCGAGGGTTTTCCTGGATGGCATTGCGAGTGTACCGCCATGGGCCGCAAGTATCTTGGCAAGCATTTTGATATTCATGGGGGAGGCATGGATCTCGTGTTCCCTCACCATGAGTGTGAGATTGCTCAGGCGGTGGCATCACAGGGCAGCCAGATGGTGAAGTACTGGATGCACAACAACATGATTACCATCGAGGGAAAGAAAATGGGTAAGTCATACAACAACTTTATAACTTTGCAGCAGTTCTTTGACGGTTCTCACGAGAAGTTGCAAGAGGCCTACAGCCCAATGACCATACGCTTCTTTATTTTGCAGGCGCATTACCGCTCTACCGTAGACTTCTCAAATGAAGCCCTCCAGGCAGCACGCAAGGGCATGCAGCGTCTGTTTGACGCCATCAGACAACTTGACCGCCTCACTGCCACTGACAACGGTAACGTTACCGTTGCCAATGTCGACGAACTCAGGCAAAAGTGTTATGATGCCATGAATGATGACCTCAACACACCGATTGTCATAAGCCATCTGTTTGATGCCTGCCGTGTAATAAACCAGATTGCTGATGGTCAGCAGTCCATCACTGCAGATGCCCTCAGTGCTCTTAAGGAAGTGTTTGCCGTCTTCACGGGCGACATACTTGGCCTAAAGTCAGAGGCTGACGGCAGTAGCAGCCGTGAAGAGGCCTACTCGGCTGCAGTGGACCTTTTGCTTGAGACACGCGCTAAAGCCAAGGCAAACAAAGATTGGGCTACAAGCGATCTTATTCGCGACCGGCTTGCAGCTCTCGGATTTGAAATAAAAGATACCAAAGAAGGTGCTACTTGGAAGCTTAACAAGTAGACATCATACCGATATAAAGGCTGTGCCATAAAAAACTGACCCCTGAAAGTCATTTGTCTAACTTTCAGGGGTCAGTTTTTATTGAACAGCCTATTTTTTTGCACGGTATCCCAACAAAACTATACGACGGCAGTTTTGTGCGGTCTTGGAGTGTCGTGACCTTTACAAATCTCATTCCGCTAACTAGTGGACTATAGTCCACTAGTTAGCGGAGTGTGGAAATATCACCTCTTGAGCGTTTCATGTTTTGTTGCAACGTCTTTTAGTGCTTGCCCATTCTGTCCTGACGATGAGGCCATATGGATGCGGTATTCTCAATCATCCATGCATTTCACGCTGGGCTTTGCCATAGCTGTAATTACAACAGTAGGGCAACGTCTACATGCCAAAACCCGCGGTTCTGCAATGCGCTGAATGCGGAACTGCGGGTACGAAAAGAGGCTGTGTCTATCTTATGACACAGCCTCCTGTTAATATTTTTAGCGTGTAATACTTTTGGCTTAGTATGATTTGAGTTCAAAACGGCCTACAAATAGCAGTGTTTGTTGTAACACGGTTTGTTGACCAATGTAGTTTTAGTGACGTTGGCGTCTGGCAGAGAAGCGTGGTGTAGCGTTGCCGTTTGACTTTTCGCGTTTAAGTTGTGAGCGGCTTGAGGTTGATTCTTCTTCTGTTTTGCTTGCTTTTCTGGCGCGCGGCGTAGTGCGTGCGGCTGGTTTGGCGGCTTCTATAGAGTCTTTGGCGGCTTGCAGTTCTTTGGCTTTCTGTTGTGCAGCCTTTATCTTTACGGAATCTTTACCCCAGACATGATCTTGCAGTGTGTTGATTTCCTTTTCTATGCGTTTTTGCTCTTTTTGAAGGGCGGAGTCGGTCTCGCAGTAGTTTGCCAGAACTTTGCCCTGCAGGTTGACGGTCTTGTATATCTTGCCGTCATACTGGTTGAGAGTGAAATAGTCGTTGGCAGAAATCTGGGCAGCGTTGTTGTAGTTGGAGTTCATCAGTGTTATCTTGGCAAGATAAGGACTCACTTCGGCATAGTTAATCCAGAAAAGCGGTGTCGGTGCTTCTTCCTCAAGAAATTCGCCTATTGTTTTGCGCACGGGGCATATTGCAGTTACTTGGGTGTGGAACTGGGCTGTGTGCTGGTCGTAGTAGGTAGATTCCTTGATATAGTAGCTTTTTACTTGTGATGAAGGAATATCTGAATCCTCTATGCGTATTTTGTCACCGTTGGTTTCGTGTGGTATTTCAAAGCGCATGAGTATGTCGAGTGGCTTCATTGCGTTTTTGTCGTTGAAGTTCTCGTTGCCGTCAATGGTATATTCGTAGGCTTTGATCTGTTTGCGCATCACGAGTTTGAAAATATAGGTAAACAGATTCATTCTGTCGCCTTGCGGTTCTTCTGGATAATAGAGCACTGCATTGTTGTCGTTTGTAAGGTCGAGCACTTTATACACATCCCTGCGCCAGGCTGCATCTTTGGGCATTTCGCCTTGTGTTGGAAATTCAAGGGCGGCTCTCTCGCTGATTTTTACTGGCGAGGTGGCAGACCTTGTTTCTTTGTTTTGTGTGGATTGTTGGCGCAGACGGGCAGGTGGTTGTGCCACAGTGCTAATAGCCATGAGTGTTATTGAAAGCAGAATGATGGTGCGTTTCATATTGTGTAGGTGTTGTTATGTTCTGTTTAGTATCCCCGGAATTATGCTGCAGGGGTGTTTATCTTACTATTACTTCGAGTGCTTGTGGCAGATTGCGCTGTATGCCGTCAGGTCCTACGGCTTTCACTCTGTTTATGTAGAAGCGTTTGCCTGGCGAGAGTCGGCGGAACATGTTGCGTTGGCGTTCGGAGAATTTGGAGCCGGCAGATTTCTCTGGTATGGCGTTGCCCATATTGTCGAAGAATGTTGTCTCAAAGCTTAACACTTGGAATGATATGTTGAGCAATCCGTCGTCAATGGCCGCACCTATTCCTTCGGTGTTGAGCAGTGTGGCCTTTGGGAATGTGCGTCCGCCCATAAAGTGGTTTTCTATGCCTTTGTCGTCTTTATACGGAATGAATGCTGTTGGGTCAGGTAGTTTGCGAACTTTGAAAGAGAATGACCCCATCTGTTGTTTGGTGCCGTTGACTACTCCTGTAACACTGAAGGTTACATCTTGTCCCACAGTTGAGGGGCGGGCTATGTAGTGGCCGTTGCCGCCGTGGGCGGTGAGAGTGCCTCCTGTCATGGTGAGGGTGATTTTGTCGGGTGAGATGCCGCTTGCCGACACTGAAACAGGGTTGTTGTAGCCTGCATAGAGCACGTTCATCATGTCGGCTGCAACGGTGGCGCCTGATGGTGGTGCTATGACGTTATATTTCTGTATGAAATCGCGTCTAATGATTTCTCCTGCAGCGTTAGGCATGGTGATGTATCCCTTGAAAGAGTATTCGCCTGGGCCTCCGACGCGGAAGTTGTATGTTCCGTTAGGGTTTATTTTGTTACCGTTGATATATATTTCCGGACGTTGTGTTGTGTCGATGGCTGCCATGAATATCCGGCTGCGGAATTCATCGCCGGGGAATAGTGTGGTAGCCTCTGGCAGACAGTAGGCTGCAAGTTCGTTGACACGTATATCCTTGATGTCGATGTTGGCAATGAGTTCGTGCAGCACTTCCTTTTCGGCTTGCCTGACGTCGGTCTGCAGTTTTGTGAGCATTGTAGTGGCTGCGATGGCAGGCATAGTCTCAAACATGTACTGTTGCCAGTTTTTTCCCAGATTGTTAGGGCTCTTAGGCACTGCAGTAGAAAGGTTAGACGAGATGATGGCCATCTGTCGTTTGTCTGGTGTCAGCTTTATGATGAAGTCACGGTAGCTGTTTATCATGTTGTAGAGTCTTTTGCCTTTGCCTGACCCTGGTGCGAGCATAATCTGCTGTGCAGCTTCAAGGTCTTCCTTGTGAATGAGATTGTCAGGATTGGCATCGGCACCGTCTGCTTCGCGAGCTATGGCCAGCTTCAGCTGTTGGGCAAAGTCAAAAAGTTCGTTGGTTTTCAGGCGTATCTCTTGTGCTTTATCATACCAGGGCTTTACTTTTGAAGGGTTCTTCTGCATCAGCTCTTCCAAGCTCTTGTAGATAGCCTTTATTTCGGTTTGTGTGTTGTCAGACGAACGCAACAGGCTGTCGCTGACCAGTTGCAGGCCTTTGAGAACGTCGTTCGACACGTTGAGCGCCAGCATAGCCATCAACACCACATACATGAGGTTGATCATCTTCTGGCGGGGTGATATTTGTTTTTTCTTTATTGCCATCTGTAGTAGTTGTGATGTCAGTCGCCCATTGTATTGGCGGCGTTTTTCATATTGACCGTAAGGGCTTTGATCATTCGTGAATAGACACCGTTAAGTTCTTCAATCTGTGCAGCCATGTGGCGTGTTTGCTCGTTGATGGAGTCTATGGTGCCTATTTGTTGGCTTACGCTCTTTAGCTGCAGTTCGTAGACGGTGTTGATACCTGTGAGTGTGCGGTTGAGGTTTGTCATTTCTTCGCTGTCTGTAGTGAGTCGTGCAGACTGTTTCTCTACTCGGTCAAGAGTTTCGGTGAGCAGTTGCAGTTTCTCAACATATTGTTTTGAAGCCTCTTCCATTTCGGGTGTAAGTGATGACTGTGCGCGTTGAAGCAGCTCTTCGTTGGCAAGACGAATGATGTCAAGCAGACTGTTGCCAGGGAGACCCTGTGCGTTTGCGGCGGCTTGCAGCCCCTCTGACGGTACAAACGGACTTGTTGCAGCAGGCTCGTTGCCACCTTGTTCGGTTGATGCAGTGGCAGAACTGTTTCCGCCGGCAATGACGATGGTGCCTCCAATCGCCGCAGGACCATTGATAGTGGTGGTTTGGTTTTCTTCAGAGTTGTCATTGTTGCTATCAGGGGTCTCTGCTACCAAGTCATCATTTATTTCGATGCTTCCCTTTTCAAACGGGCGGTCGAAGGCGGAGAGGAAGAACACCACAACCTCGGTACCCATACCGATGAAGAGCATCAAGTTGGCTCCGGGTATGTGGGTAAGTTTGAATAAGGTGCCGAGGATAACGATTGAAGCACCCCAGCTATAAGCGTAATTCAAGAATGTTTGTCCGATTTTGCTGTCCATCCAGCGTTGCAGCATTGCTACTATATTCATAATTGTTTGTTTTTATCGAGAAGATTAGTAAGGGGATAATTTATAGACGAGCAGTGTGTGGTCTTATCGTCTTGTCTTGCGTACTGAAAGTCGGCTGGTTGAGGCACCTCCACCGCCACCACTGCTTTTACCGTTGGCCATCTTGGTGGCACGCGAGTTGCTTGTAGAGGCCAGCGAGCGGACACAGCGGAAGCCTATGAACGAACGCGGTTGGTTTTGGTATTCCTTTTGTCTCCATGCCGAACGAATCATTGATTCGGGGTCTTTCCATGAGCCGCCCCTTACTACTTTCTGTTTCAGGAAGTAGGGGTCTTCAATGGCTGCCTTGTAGGTCAGTTCTGGGTTGAGGTCGCTCATCATCTGCACACCAGATTGTGTGTATACGGTGGATGTCCATTCAGCTACATTGCCTGCCATGTCGTAGAGGCCGTTTGAGTTAGCTCCGTATATGCCGCATCTTGATGTGATGAGGTTGCCGTCTTGTGTGTAGTTGCCTTTGTCTGGTTTGAAGTTGGCATAGTAACACCCTTTGCCGTTGACCATTGTGGAGTCAGTCCAAGGGAAAGTATTTCCGTTTTTGCCTCTGGCGGCAAACTCCCATTCCACTTCGGTCGGCAAGCGGTAGCGTTGCAGTTGGCGCGCTTCTTTGCCCAGTCCTTTGAGCAGATATTCTGTGCGCCATGCGCAGAATGCGGTGGCTTGCTCCCATGTTACTCCGACAACGGGATAGTCGTTGTAGTCGCTTGACGAGAAGTAGAGTTTTGTGTATTTCTCGTTGTTGGCATTCTTGAAGTCATTTATCCAGCAAGTGGTGTCTGGGTAGATATTGACTATGTAGGTGTTGAGGAAGTCGTAGTATGACGAAAGAGGACGAGTGATGGTTTCTCTTACTATTTGCCCGTCATCGTTGATGTATGCAGTGTCTTTTGAAATCATGACCACTTCAGAGGGGTCTGCCTTGATGTCGGTGTTCAGATTGCGTTCTGCCGGATTGAGTCGGTATTTTCTCATTGAGGCCTTTTGGTAGTCATAGATTTCGTAGCGATAGTTCATCTGTGAGGCATCAAGCATTTTTTCACCTGTCACAGGGTTAGTGATGTAGACCGAGTTGAGAGCCATCTCTTCGCTTTCCGTGGGGTTTTTATATGGAATGCGCCGTCTCCAGTCGAGGTATGGTTTTTCAAGAGGATTGCCTTCTTCGTCCTCTGTTATCTTATATGCTTCGATGCCTCCGTAGTTAGGGTCGGCAAGTCGTTCCCGTATAATAGAGTCGCGTACCCACGCCACAAACTGTCGGTATTGTGAATTGGTGATTTCTTTCTGATCCATCCAGAAGCCGTCAACAGAAATTTCTTTGCTTGGCACGTCAGCGCCCCATAGCGTATCGTTTTCTGACAGACCGACTTTAAGAAATCCTTTTTCCACTTTTACCATTCCGTATGGAGTAGGTTCTACGAAAGGTCTGCCTGAAACGCCTGTCACCTCGCCGCCTTGTTGCAGCCCGCCACCGCTAAAACATGAGCTTGCAAGAACAATACAGATGAAAGCGGTTGCTAAATTGCTGAGTTTTTTCATATGGTAGATATGTGTATGTTTTTGTTTAGTTGTCTGTGTGTATAGAGGGTATGGTTGCATTTGTGTTCTTTATCAGAGCAGTCGAACGCTTTTGTGCCGGTTACGCCCTTTTTTGTAGATGTTTAGTGGGGTCTGGTATGACAGTACAATCTCGTGGTTGCCGTTGCCAAAGCCCACACCCGATGTAAACGCTTCATAGGAGTAGCTGATAACTACTCCATGAAATTTTCCGCCAATAGCCAAAGCCACCGAAGTGGAAGGGCTGTAGCTCAATCCTCCAAACAGCATTTTCCCGTCGTTGTCGTATTGCAGACGGGTGTGAATATAGCCTTTATGGTCACCCCCATCGTATGTCCAGAAGACATCGGGATGTATGCTGAATAACGGATTATTTAATTTAATATTGTATCCGGCAGTGAAATAATATGCTCGCTTGATGCTGATTTCGTTTTTGTCGCCAAGCAGTATGGTTGGGGCTGTAAGGTGTTTGACCGATGCGGCCACCTTGAGGTCTCTCCATCTGAAGGATAGTCCTGCAGAACCGTCAATCTTGGAACCGCTGATGCTTGATGTGGCAAAAGCGGGGTCGTTGCCGTCCTCTGTGTCTATTTTTGATCCGTCAAAGGTTTCGTTGAGCAGGTCAATCTGCAGTCCGATGCTTAGTGTTCCGCCAAATATTTTGCGGTGGTACGCATATTGCAGAGCTACGTTTTTCATTGAGAACGCACCAGCTTCATCATTCATGAAATAGGCACCCACGCCATGTTGGGGTCCTACGAAGAACAGCGGCATGTCAACGGTGGCCACCATGGTGTTTGGCGAGTTCTCGTAGCCAGAGAGTTGTGCGCTGTAAACACCCGTGGCTCTTAGTTCACCAGTGTTTCCTACCGCCGAAGGGTTGTATTGCGGCTCTATCATCCAAAAGTGGGTGAATGCGGGGTCGTATTGTGCTCTTGTGTTGTGTTGAAAAGCTAACAGTATGGTTGCGACAACAAAAAATCTTAATATGTTGTGTGATGCGTTTTTCATAAAAAGTCTATATCTCATAACTCTGCTTAGGATTATTTATTGTGTCGGAGAGGCGTTTTTTTGTTGCGTGGGTAAAAAGCCAGGCCAAAAAGACGCTTCCGGCAAGATATATCAATATAGAGAGGTATACATAGGTATCGTCGTTGTTTTTTGTCATCTTTATTGCATAGGTTCTGACAATGGGATGAACGGCAAATAGCCATGCTGAAATTTTTCCGAAAAACACAAGGGTGTGATGAGGGGTTATGTAGCGAATGTGTGATGAGTGCAGTCTGACTTTGAAGTTTGTGGCAAAAGTTACGACAATCATTATTATTCCAACTGAACTGATACACCAGATGCCGGCGTTAAATGCTCCCACAATGATGAGCGACAGGCCAACCAGCGGCGACCACCATTGTCTGAGCCAGTCAAGGTTGTATCGGGCATGTGCCACGCCCAGGCCGAAAGCAAGCATGGAGCATGGGAAGTTGTAGTGAAGATAGTTGGTCAGTGTGGAATCTGACGCCAGATTGCCACGCTCTATCCATGCTGCGGCTATTTGGGTCAGCAGACATATGGCTATCGTGATGTAGAGTGTCAGTTTGCCGCTTCGGTATATGAGCAGGCGCCAGATAACATAGAATTGCATCATAAGCCCGAACCACCACCATGGCCCTAATATCAAGTCGCGTTCTGGTTGCAGGTTGCTGTAGAAACCCAGCAGTGGCAGTAGGCGTGACCAAGGCCTGTTCCATGTGCCGAGATACATTTCTATGGCAACAAACAAGAGAACGGCTGGTACCATGAGTTTCCACAGTTTCAAGGCATGATTCCCAATGAATCTGAAGAGGGCTATTTGTTTCGGTTCTCCGGTCTGCATGGTTTTCGTATCAGTAGTTTGAAGTGGCGTCTCATATTTGCGTGTCAAGCCGTAACCGCTGAGAAACAGGAAGATGGCCACTCCGTAGTGCCCAAAGTGACTAAGAAAATTCAGGATGATATGGGGGCCACCGTTTGCAAGATAGTCTGCCAGCTGGTTGATGCGCTCGAGATTGAAAGTGTATTCGTTCTCAGCTACACAATCTGGCAGCCAGTGCATGTAGTTGTGGGTTATAATGAGCAGTATGCCCACCCCCTTGAGCAGTGTGACGATTTGTCTGGACATTATGGCGTGGGGTTACTTTTGCTTGATGATGTCATCATATGTGATTGACAAGTCCTTTATGTATCGCTTCCGCTCTTTGAACAGTGGTGACAGGATATCGCGTTGCGGATTGTAATACGGACATTTTATTCCGGCCAGATTGATGAATGTGTGCGAGAGGTCGTCAATGGAGCACGGCTTGTGTTGTGCAGCCATGGCGGCTTTGACGAGTTGGGGTCGTTTTTTAGCAAGTGTGGGTGTGAAGAATATCTCAAAGGGAACCTCAAATTCCGCCCACATTATCTGTGGAGATGGTTTGGCACTGTGGTTACGTCCGAACATGCCTATGTTTCCATCGTAGACCTCTTCTCCGTGGTCGGCAACATATATTATTATGGCTTCTTTGTCTGCAAAGCGGTTGTAGGTTTTTTCGATTACCTGGTCGTTCATTAGTGTTGCATTGTCATAGTCTGCCACAATTTGCCTTTCGTCATCATTCAGGTCGGGGCGTTTTATGTCTTCGATTTTGAATTGGCCTTTGCCTTTTGGTATGCGGTCAGCGTATGGCTGATGCTGGCCCAACAGGTGCAGGATGATAAACTGCTTTTGGGGTAGAGGGTCTTTAGGCAGGGAGTTGGTGAGGCCTATGTCATAAAGATAGTGTTTGGAGTTGCGGTTGTCGAAGCAAAGGCTGTCAAACGGTTGGCTGTTAAGAAAGAAAGAACCGTTGAAGTCGGCAGTGGTTTGACGGTTGGACTTGTAGAACTGGTTGCTAAGGAATGACACTGTATATCCACCCTTACGCATTATGGCTGGAAAAAGTACTCCGTCTGTCCATTTGTTTTTCTTGTCGCTCGGGCTTGTGGAGAGCATTTGCTTGAACACCATCGAGGTTACATTCCATGGGGTTACTGCATCTTGCATGGCTATCATGGTGCCGTCTTCATGAGCCGCACTTTGAAAGGGGGTTGTAGGCAGTTGGTATCCGTATACGGTAGAGTGATGCTTGTTGTAGCTCTCACCGATAACAAATATAATATATGGTATGCCGTTGCTGTGCCCCTCAACGTTGATATGGTGCATGTTGTCGGCCAGAGTCTTTAGTTCCTGTCGTGTGAGGCTTTCAAACTTCAGCGAGTAGACAATTCGCCAGAATGTGGAGTGAAATACCGAGAAGTTTGTGCGCTCGGCCAGTTCCGTTTGGTTAAGGTTCAGAAAGTGGGCAATTTCCTTGCAGGCAGGAATCCACCATATCATGCTCACCGCTACAATGCCGATAATAGCTCTTCTCTGCCATTTAGCAACTTGGGCCTTGCGTCCCCAGACGGCAATAGCAACATGCAGGGCAATGACCGCGCCCCACCAGGCCAGTGTGGACCATAGCTTCGATGAGTTAAGGCATATGTCAAGAAAACCGCTCGTTTCTTCGGGTGTCGTCTCGCGTATCATGGCGAGAGTCTGGGGCGTGAAGTGCGTAAAGTAGCGCTGATAAATGAAACTTTCGGCAAAAAACAATGAATACATTGCCACATAGATGGTAGCAAAAATCCACTTGCGCCATCTTTTCGGAAAAAGGCATACTATGAGTGCCGTTAAATAAAGGTCTGCAACCAAGACAGGCAACCAGAACCACCACGGGTCGCTCGTCCAGTTTGTGAGGTGAAACAGCACCAACCACGCCACTGTGCCCATCAGCATGAACTGCCAGCAACTGGTGACAGGCATCATGAGCCAGTTCGTGAACCGTGACCTTAGCGTGTTAGCCATTGTCTTCGTTATAGTTTTATATTCAGTAATAGAATTTTGAAATTTACAAAGGAATGAAAAAAAACTGACAAATCCAAATTTTTGTTATCAAATTGCTCTTTGCTTATAATGTATTATCGGTTTGTCGCTTTTTGTATAGTGAAATGAACATGTTGGAGGTAATGCTGTTGCATTTTGGTTAAGTATTCGTGAAAAAGAGTTGACAGCGTGAATAATATTCGTCATATCTGGTCTGAAGAAGGTCTGTTTTTTGCTAACTTTGTAAACGGAATTTGCGCAGAGAGCTTTTCTGTAGAATAATGGGTGATACGGAGTGGTAAAGCGTGACTGCGTTGGTGAAAAACGGAAATATTAACCAATAAAAAATACAATTAATTTTTATTATAATGACATTAGCAATAATTATTACATTCTTGTTGGGGTATCTCTTCATCACACTGGAGGGTAGCCTCAAGGTCAACAAAACAGCTGTTGCGCTGCTTTTGAGTGTGACGATGTGGTCACTTTACTCATTCAATGTAGATGCCTATCTACCAGTGGGCGAAAAGTTTGACAGCATGTTTCTTAAGCATGTGGGCGACACGAGTGAGATTATCTTTTTCCTCCTTGGGGCCATGACTATTGTTGAGGTGGTAGACATCAACGGCGGCTTCAACTTTGTACGCAACAAACTGGCTTCGCACACCAAACACTCGCTGCTGTGGAAGATAATCTTCATCACCTTTTTCCTTTCGGCTATACTTGACAACCTGACAACGTCTATAGTAATGGTAATGGTGTTGCGTAAACTGGTGAAACAAAAGCCTACGCGCATGCTCTACTGTGCGATGATAATTATTGCCGCCAATGCAGGCGGAGCCTTCTCACCCATTGGCGATGTTACAACCATTATGTTGTGGATAAAGGGCAACATCACCTCTCTCGGTGTCATCAAGGAGTTGATTGTGCCGTCTTTGGCAACGGTACTCATTCCTGGCTTGGTGCTTCATTTCAGGATGAGGGGCAAACTTGAGCCTGCCGATAGTCAAGACAACTCTACGGAAACTTATGATTTTTCGCTAACCCAACGCAATGTGGTGTTTTATGTAGGTGTGGGCGGGCTGATGTTCGTTCCAGTGTTTCGTGGCCTCACGGGCCTGCCTCCGTTTATGGGTGTGATACTGATTCTAAGTATTCTGTGGGTAATCACGGAGTGCTTCTATAATTCGCGCAAGATAGAAAGCAACCGTGCCCAGCGCGTAAGCCGAGTGCTCAAGAACATTGATATGTCGACCATACTATTCTTCTTGGGTATCCTGATGGCAGTTGCAGCTCTTGAGGAGACAGGGTCTCTTCATAAGTTCGGTGTAATGCTCGACTCGTTAACCAACGGCAACCACTATCTTGTTACAGGTATCATTGGTGTCGCTTCATCGGTGGTCGACAACGTACCTCTGGTAGCCAGTTGCATGGGCATGTATGAGTGTTCCGTGGCCAACCCTGACTTTTGTCAGGACGGCATCTTCTGGCAACTGCTTGCTTACTGTGCAGGCACCGGCGGCAGTATTCTTATCATCGGTTCGGCAGCCGGAGTGGTTGTGATGGGACTGGAGAAGATAACTTTCGGTTGGTATCTGAAGCATTTCAGTGCGTTGGCGTTCATAGGTATGCTTAGCGGTATGGTGATTTACTATATTCAGCGTGTGTTGTTCTTTTAGTTAGTCTGTTATAGGCTTCATTAGAACAAAAAAATCCTCATCGGGGAAAAATGATGCCCGGTGAGGATTTTTTCTAAATTTAGCGTAACTTTTTCCCATGTCAATCGTTTTTATACTTAGAGAGACCTGAGCAATGATAGATTTCAATAAAGACGTTATGCCACTGAAGAACAGGTTCTACAGACTTGCATTGCGAGTGTTGCAGGACGGTGTCGAGGCGCAGGACGTTACACAAGAAACTCTTATCAGGCTTTGGAGGCGCATAGACACCATTCAGAGCGCCGCAGAGGCGGAGGCTTTAGGTGTGGCGATATGCCGGAATCTTTCGCTCGATTCCCTGAGGCGTGCAGGCAGAGACCATGAGCAGATTGACGGTCGTACAGATTTGCCGTCTGAGGTAGGTAGTGTTGAATCACCATATGACGACCTCATGCGCCAAGAACGATGCCAGATTTTGCGAGATAGGATAAACGCTCTGCCAGAGCGACAACGGACAACGCTCCAACTGCGCGATATAGAGGGCTACAGCTACAAGGAGATAGCCGCAATGATGCAGGTGAGCGAAGAGCAAGTCAAAGTTACCTTATTTCGTGCGCGGCAGGCTCTCAAACAATTATTTGCAAAACAAAATGACTATGGACTATAAATACATTGAAAATCTGATTGAGCGCTATTTCAGCTGCCAGACCAATGTTCAGGAAGAGAAGATATTAAAAGATTTCTTCATGCAGCAGAATATTCCTGCGTCGCTTGAACAATACAGACCACTCTTTGACACACTTGCCAGTGAAGAGAGAGTAGAGTTGCCGTCAGACTTCGATGACAGGCTGATGAAACGCATCAAGCGGACGGAGAATGCAGCCAAAAAGGTAATTGGACTGCAGTGGTTCGACCGCATGAACCATACGCTGAGCCCTTTCTATAAGGCCGTTGCTTCTGTTGCACTGGTAATCACAGTAGGCGTTGCTTCTTCAACCTATTGGAATTCGCAAGACCCCGAGCCAGTAAACTATAACTACTCCAGATATCACGACACATATTCTGATCCTCAGGTAGCCTACCAGCAGGTTAGCGGAGCACTCAGAGACCTTAGCGAAGTATTCAAAAACGACTCTACCGTAAGGGTTGATACTTTGGCGAAATAACTGCATTCCGTAGGCCCAGAGCGTAATGAAACAGATACTTAAGTGACTAAGAAACAATGAGAAATATCATCCAGACACTTATGATTTGCATCGGAGTGCTGATGCCAGCTTCGGCAATAGGGGCAGTTACCGACAATGACTTCGTGGCGCGCTTGATGAAGCAAGTAAATGCACACCCCTCTGCTTATCCCGCTTCTGACTACAAGCAGATAACAGTAAGCCCCACCATGATGCAAAGTGTCATAGAAATGCTGACATCAACTAAAATGACTGAGACGGTCGGAAACAACGGGGATCTGGAGATTGTCAGCAAACTGTTGCAAAACGTTAGGAGTCTTCGCATATTTATTGCTTCCGACAATATCAACTCCTATCAGTTGTTGGCAGACAAGGTTATACGCGAAAACAGAAAAATTTACACCAAATTCAAGTTGCATGAGAAAGCGGGCGACCCTAAAACAAAGGCTCGCGTGTGGACGAGACAGGCAGGTGACAGAGTGGTGGAAATCATAGCCATACTCGATAGCGATGACAAAACCCCCGAATTGCGCATTCTGAATCTCACGGGCGAGTTCAGCAACGATTTCATCAACTTGTTGGTAAAAATGCCAAGTTGACACCAAGTTTGGCGTGTGTAGCACTGAAAAACGAAACGAATTATTAAAACCAAAATACAAACGACATAGGTTTCATTCTCTCAAACCTGATGGCTCTTAACAATGTTAAGAGAGCAAATAAAACAAACGTGATGATATGGACAAGCCCTGGCCGCAAGGCCGGGGCTTGCCGTTTATCCCAATTAGGTCATTAGGACTTATTGCCTTTTTTTATAAGGCATCTGTAGCTTGTTTTTACCTCAAAATAGCCTGCTATTATTCCCTAAAACGACAAGCACATCTGTTCTGCAGAAAAATAAAAATACAATAAGTCCTAACGACCGAATCGAGTTCAAAGTCCGATGTGAATACAAAACATAACGGTGAAAATGAAACGAAGTATAGAAAAATATTATTTCTTTAATTGAAATAAGGTAAGAGTTAAATATTTTTGCTTACTTTTGCGGACGCAAATTTTCCCTCTTATATATAAGGTAGGAAATTAAGGCCAAGAACAAAACAGAGAAATATTATTGTAATGAAGAATCTTGTTATAGTTGAGTCGCCTGCCAAGGCCAAGACGGTAGGCAAATTTCTTGGGGCAGACTATACGGTCATGTCAAGTCATGGCCACATACGCGACCTCAAGCCGCGCTCGTTCAGCATCGACACCAAGACGCTGATGCCGGAATATGTCATTCCGGAAGACAAGCAGAGCCTTGTCAAGAGCCTTCGTGAGGAGGCGGGGAAGGTGGACAAGGTGTGGCTCGCCTCTGATGAGGATCGTGAGGGAGAAGCCATATCGTGGCACTTGGCAGAGGTGCTGGGACTTGATGTCGAAACTACCAACCGCATTGTGTTTCATGAAATAACCAAGCCTGCCATACTTGCAGCTATTTCCAATCCACGCCATATTGACCGCAATCTGGTTAATGCACAGCAGGCCCGTCGTGTGCTTGACCGCATCGTGGGCTTCGAACTCTCGCCAGTGCTGTGGCGCAAAATCAAGCCGGGACTGTCGGCCGGTCGTGTGCAGAGCGTAGCCGTAAGGTTGGTGGTTGAGCGTGAACGCGAGATACAGAGTTTTGAGCCAAAAGTGGCCTATGTGGTCAACGCAATGCTTGAGGCCGATGGTGCCGATGCACCTGTCAAGGCCGAACTCAGTAAACGCTTTGATACAGCCGAAGAAGCCAAGGAGTTTCTTGAGAAATGTCAAGGCGCTGACTTCATAATTGAAAACCTTGAAAAGAAACCAGTGAAACGTTCGCCTGCTCCACCGTTTATGACCTCAACACTACAGCAGGAAGCAGCACGCAAGTTGGGCTATTCGGTTAGTCAGACCATGCGCATAGCCCAAGGGTTATACGAAAAGGGTTTCATCACCTATATGCGTACAGACTCGCTTAATCTAAGTACGCTATGCGTCTCCGCTACCAAACAGATGGTAATAGACCAATTGGGTGAGAAATACTCTAAAACACGTAATTTCCATACCAAAGCCAAGGGAGCTCAAGAGGCTCACGAGGCCATACGTCCTACCCAGATGGAACTTCCTGAAATCTCGGGAACGCCACAGGAGAAGCGACTCTATCGCCTCATATACTTGCGCACTCTGGCATCACAGATGGCAGATGCCATATTTGAAAAAACTGTTGTGACAATCGACATTAGTGGTTGTGAAGAGAAGTTTACTGCCACAGGAGAGGTGATGACCTTTGATGGCTTCACCCGCGTCTATCATGAATCTGTGGAAGACGAAGCAGAAGATGCTACACCTCTGTTGCCCAATCTCAAGATAGGCGGACAGATGCGACCACAGAAGATTTATGCCACCGAGAAGTTTGGGCAGCGTCCCGTAAGGTTCAGCGAGGCTTCGCTTGTACACAAGATGGAGGAACTGGGCATTGGACGTCCGTCAACCTATGCACCTACCATAAGCACCATTCAGCAGAGGGGCTATGTGGAAAAAGGCAACCGTGAGGGCGTGAAGCGCACCTACACCTATATGGAACTGACTCCTAAGGGAGTAGTTGCCAGCCAGAAAGAGGAGACTGCCGGTGCAGAAAAAGGCAAACTGTTTCCTACCGATACAGGCAAGATTGTAAACGACTATCTGATAGAATGGTTTCCAGGCATCCTTGACTTCGACTTTACCGCTCGCATGGAAAAGGACTTCGATGCTGTAGCGGAGGGAAAGAAAGACTGGAACAAACTGGCAAAGCAATTTTACAATGCATTTACACCTATGGTCACCAAGGCATCGGAAAAACAAACAGAACTGCGTATTGGCGAACGTCAGCTTGGCCTTGACCCAAAAACAGGCCGTATGCTCAGTGTCAAGATTGGGCGATATGGCCCAGTGGCTCAGTTGGGGCTTGCCTCTGATGACGAGAAACCGCAATTCGCACAGTTGCGTGAGGGGCAGAGCCTTGACACCATCACTCTTGAAGAGGCTCTGGACCTGTTTAAGCTTCCGCGTGTACTCGGCCAGTTGGAGAACGGAGATGTTGTTGCCAACATAAGCAGATTCGGACCGTATGTCAGCTATAACCGCAAAAATGTGTCTATTCCTAAGGACATGGATGTGATGAATATCACTCTCGAAGAGGCCAAACAGCTGATAGAGCAAAAGGACGAAGCAGAGAAAAAACGCATTCTTCACTCGTTTGAGGGAGGCATTGAAGTGATGAACGGACGCTACGGCCCCTACATCGCTTATAACGGCCGAAATTACCGACTGCCAAAAAATCTTGCCGCGGATCTTGACAGCCTCACACAGGAACAGTGCCGCGAGGTAATTGACAAGGCGGGCGAAAGCGCACCGCGCACAAGACGCAAGAAGTGAAAAACACGGGGAGGCTCTCTTTCCATAAATATATGTATGAACCAACACTAAATTGTAGTCTGACGTGAAGAATGTGATGCTCATAGGGTATATGGGTGCTGGCAAAACATCTGTAGGCAAGGTACTGGCACGAAAGCTCGGAATGCAATTCTACGACCTTGACTGGTATATAGAAGAACGCTACCGCAAGAAGATATGCGAGATTTTTGCCGAAAAAGGCGAAGATGGCTTCAGAAGTATAGAGCGCTGTATGCTTCATGAGGTTGCAGAGTTTGAAGGTGTCGTTTTGGCGCTCGGAGGCGGCACTCCGTGCTTCTTTGACAACATGGACTACCTTAACCAGTGCGGCACAACGGTGTTTCTTGACGCATCTCCTGAGACTATTGCGCGACATCTCGCAATCAGCCACACCGTGCGACCACTCTTGAAAGACAAGCAGGGTGACGAACTGCTGTCTTTTATCTCCAAACAAATAGAGCAGCGCATGCCTTTCTATTCTAAGGCCCAGTACACGGTTGACGTAAACATCCTTGACAGCTTCTCAAAAATAGACACACTTGTCGAAAGCATAATAAAACTGATAGAATAAAATTTTTTGAAACATCTTTCTCTCCTTGCCCACCTCCGGGCGAGTGGAGTAACAAACTATCTCTTTAAAATACAGAAATGGCAAAATGGCGAATAGAAGACTCTGAAGAACTTTATAATATAGGAGGTTGGGGAGTAAGTTTTTTTGGAATAAACAAGAAAGGTCATGTATATGTCACCCCGTTTAAGGATGGCAATCAGATAGACCTGAAGGAATTGGTCGACGACCTTGTGTCACATCGTACGGCAACCCCCATGCTATTGCGTTTTCCCGACGTTCTTGACAGTCGCATAGAGAAGACTGCCGACTGCTTTGAGAAGGCTGCACGAGAGTACGGATTTAAAGGCGAGCATTTCATCATCTTCCCCATTAAAGTCAACCAGATGAGACCAGTGGTTGAAGAAATCATAAGCCACGGCAAACGCTACAACCTCGGACTGGAGGCCGGTTCAAAGCCAGAACTCCACGCAGTGATTGCTGCCAACATGGATTCCGACAGTCTTATCATCTGCAACGGACACAAGGATCATGGTTTCATTGAGTTGGCTCTGCTGGCGCAGAAGATGGGAAAACGCATCTTTCTGGTGGTGGAGAAACTTGAAGAACTCGAAACCATCGTTGAGGCAGCCCGTACAATGAATCTGAGGCCGCAGATAGGCATACGCATCAAGCTTGCTTCATCGGGGGCAGGCAAATGGGAGGAGAGCGGCGGTGATGCCAGCAAGTTCGGCCTTGATTCGTCTGACCTGCTCAAGGCTCTTGAATATCTCACTGAAAACGAAATGCAGGACTGCCTCAAGCTGATGCACTTCCACATCGGCAGCCAGATAACCAAAATACGGCGCATACAGTTTGCCCTTACCGAAGCGGCACAGTTTTATGTGCAGCTACATAAGATGGGGTTCAATGTAGAGTTTGTGGATTGCGGTGGAGGTCTGGGTGTAGACTATGACGGCACACGCTCGTCACATAGCGAGAGTTCTGTCAACTACTCCATTCAGGAGTACATCAACGACTGTCTCTATACTTTTGTGGAAGCATCTGACCATAACGGCATTCCTCACCCCAACATCATTTCGGAGGGAGGACGCTCTTTGTCGGCTCATCATTCGGTGCTTATACTTGAAGCCTTTGATTCCACCACACAACCGTCAATGGACGAGTCGTGGGAAGCTTCTCCTGAAGACCACAAGCTCGTGCGCGACCTATCGGAGATTTGGGACAAAATATCGGCCCGTTCTATGCTTGAGGATTGGCATGATGCCGAGCAGATACGTGAGGAGGGGCTCGACCTGTTCCGCCACGGACTGATAGACCTCAAGACACGCGCACAGATAGAAAGTGTCTATTGGAGCATCACACGCGAGGTCAATGCCATTGCACATACACAGAAACACATGCCCGACGAGCTGCGAAAGCTTGACAAGGTACTGGCCGACAAATATTACTGCAACTTCTCGCTATTCCAGTCATTGCCCGACTCGTGGGCCATTGACCAACTGTTTCCGATAATGCCGATACACCGTTTGGGCGAGAAACCTGACCACAACGCCACCATTCAAGACATCACTTGTGACAGTGACGGCAAGATAGAAACCTTCGTATACAACGGACGCCAGACAACCTATATTCCCCTTCACGGACTGAAGAAAAACAAGCCATACTATATAGGGGTGTTCCTGGTGGGGGCATATCAGGAGATATTGGGCAACATGCACAATCTTTTTGGCGATACCAATGCCGTACACGTATCGGTGGCAGAGGACGGCTCCTATACCATTGACCAGATTATTGACGGCGAAACAGTGGCAGACGTACTCGACTATGTGCAGTACGACCCCAAGCAGATGGTGCGACGTCTCGAAACGTGGGTAGACAAAGCCATAAGCGAAGAACGTATCACACCGCGGGAAGGCAAGGACTTTATCTCTAACTTCCAGAGTGGTCTATATGGCTACACTTATCTGGAAAAATAAGAAGAAACGACTGGCCATATATGGCCGAAAACAAAACGAAAATATGAAAAAAACACTCACCATAGTCAAGGTTGGCGGCAAGATTGTGGAAGACCCTGCATCACTGTCACAACTGCTTGACCGGTTTTCAAAGATAGAGGGTCTCAAGATGCTCGTACACGGCGGCGGTCGCACTGCTACCGATGTGGCAGGTCTGTTGGGCATAGAGACACACATGGTCAACGGACGCCGCATCACAGACGCACAGATGCTACGTGTGGTCACCATGGTATACGGCGGTCTGGTAAACAAGAATATCGTGTCGCAGTTTTCTGCAATGGGGCTTAGGGCACTTGGACTGACAGGTGCCGATATGAATATCGTCCGTTCACATCGTCGTCCGGTTACTCCCGAAGGAGTTGACTATGGTTTTGTGGGCGATGTAGACCGCGTTGATGCCGAAGCTATTGCCATGCTTGTAGAGGGTGGGGTGATTCCTGTTATTGCTCCTCTCACTTTGGGCGATGGAGGACAGTTGCTCAATACCAATGCCGACACGATGGCGGGAGAGACTGCCAAGGCCATGAGTCGTCTCTATGATGTCACTCTCATGTTTTGTTTTGAAAAGAAAGGCGTGTTGCTTGATGCCAACGATGACGAGAGTGTCATTCCCCAAATAACCACCGAGTCCTATGCAGAACTTAAGGAGCGCGGCGTGGTGTCGGGCGGCATGCTTCCTAAACTTGACAACAGTTTCAAGGCTCTGCGCGGAGGAGTGGGGCGTGTGGTCATCACACGCTCTGACCAAATCGGTCTGTGTGGCACGACCATAACTTTGTAAGAGAGAGTACGTAACAAACAATCCAAATACAGTTAATAAAAACGCTTTAAAAATGAAAAGATTAGTAGGCATCGTGTTAGCTGTGGCGCTGTGTGGTCAGGTTAATGCCATTGCGCCAGAGAAGGTAAAACCAGTCAAGAATGTGATATTGTTCATTTCAGACGGCACTTCGCTCAGTGTGGCCAGCGCGGCACGTTGGCTGCAACGCTACCGCGACCCGTCAAAGGAAAATCTGAACATTGACCCATGGATGTGTGGCACTGTCATCACTTGCAATTCAGATGCGCCCATAGGTGACTCTGCCCCTACCACATCATGCTATATGACAGGTCACCGTTCACGTGCAGGCTATGTGTCAACATATCCACCCTACAAGGGGTCGGCCAACATCGGTTTCGTAGACTCCACACGCACCTATGCTCCGATGGCAACTCTGCTCGAGGCAGGCAAGCAACTGTTGGGCAAAAGCGCCGGACTGGTGTTCACATGCCAGTTTCCTCATGCCACGCCTGCCGACTGTTCTGCTCACTACTACAACCGCAACGCCTCCAAACTCATCTCTGACCAGATGGTACACAACGGACTTGATGTGGTCATAGGCGGTGGCAACAAATACCTTAGTGCAGAAAACGAAGATTATCTTCGTAGCCAAGGAGTGAAGGTCTATCGTGACAACATCAATGGCATGCGGCAGGACAAGGGAAACAAAATGTGGGCCTTGTTTGGCCAGTATGACATGGACTATGACATGGATCGCAATCCAGAGGAGCAGCCGTCGCTTGCAGAAATGACCCAGACGGCCATCGGCAAGCTCTCTAAAAACCGAAATGGCTTCTTCCTTATGGTTGAAGGTTCAAAGGTTGACTGGGCGGCTCATGCCAATGACCCCGCTGCTGTGCCCAATGAGTTTCTTGCATTCGACAAGGCCGTCGGTGCCGCCATTGACTTTGCGCGCAAGGACGGCAACACCGTAGTCATTGTCACCGTAGACCACGGTAACAGCGGTTTCAGCATCGGGCGCTACGGCATTGGTGACTACAGCCACGCTTCGTTGGAGCGCATCTTCGGCCAGGTGGCCAAATACAAGCTCAGCGGCGACGGACTGGAAGCTAAGATTAACGCCCAACCGTTTGACAGTCTCAAAAGCATTTTCAAGAAATATGCTTCGATAGACTTGTCTAACGATGAGATGCTGCTCCTGATGAACAGTAAGGGTTATAAAAACAGTCCGATACCAGAGGAATTGCGTTCGCCAGACAAGACTTCGCCGCTCTACAGCAGTTACCTTTCAGGTGTGATAAACAAAATACTCACAGCCCATACCTGTTTCGGTTGGACTACTGGTGGACACACTGGTGAAGATGTGTTTCTGGCCTGCTACCATCCCAAAGCCTCGCAGCGCATCATGGGTGTCAACTCCAATGTGGAGCTTGCACACTATATGCAGGCCCTCTTCGGCATGTATGGCAAGATGGGAACTTTCAGCGACAACATCTTCGCACGCCATGCCGATGTTTTCAAAGGTTACGATGTTGAGATACAGCGCAACGACAAAGCCAGAGAATACCCTACTCTTGTTGTACGAAATCCGGCTAACGGTAAGTCGCTCCGCATCACTCCTTTTACATGTCTCATTGAGGTTGTCGACACCAAGTCAGGCACACGCACCGTGCAACTGCCCAGCGTAATTACCTATGTAGACCGCAACGACATGTTCTATCTGCCCTCTAATCTGGCTAAATATCTCAAGTAACAAAAAATATGTCATTTACGACCTAATGACCGATTTGGGTTAAACGTCAGACTAAAATGGGTATTCTGCCATTCATGGCAGAATTCAACAAAAACAGCCGCACCGCAGAACTCAATTCTGTGGGGCGGCTATTTTTATTTGTGGAAGAAGGATTACTTCACAATGATGAGGTAGTAGTTTTTCTTGCCTTTCTGAGCGAGAATGTACTTGCCGTCAAGTAGGTCTGCTTCGCTGAATGTGATTTCGGAATCGGTAATTTTCTCTTTGTTCACACTCACGCCACCGCCCTTTACCATTTTGCGGAACTCACCTTTAGAGGGGAAACAGTCGGTGGTGCCAGCCAATATGTCAATAGCCTTTGCACCGATAACCTGGTCTTTTGAGAGCTCGTATTGAGGCACTCCTTCAAACACGCTGAGCAAAGTGGCCTCGTCAAGTTTGAGAAGGTTCTCCTTTGTCGCTTTGCCAAAAAGCAGGTTTGATGCCTCTACTGCGGTCTGGTAGGCTTCCTGTCCGTGGACGAGAGTGGTGACCTCCTGACCAAGTCGTTTCTGAAGAATGCGTCGTCCTGGGTCGGTGCGGTGTTCGGCTGTGAGGGCTTCGATGGTTTCGCGGTCAAGTGAGGTGAATATCTTTATGTAGCGCTCTGCATCGTCATCGCTCACGTTGAGCCAGAACTGGTAGAACTTGTATGGTGTGGTACGGTTGGCGTCAAGCCACACATTGCCGCTCTCTGTCTTGCCGAACTTCCTGCCGTCGCTCTTGGTGATGAGTGGGCAGGTGAGGGCATAGGCTTCACCGCCAGTGGTGCGCCTGATTAGTTCGGTGCCAGTGGTAATGTTGCCCCATTGGTCGGAGCCACCCATCTGAAGCTTGCAGTTCTTGTGAGTGTTGAGATAGAGGTAGTCGTAGCCCTGAAGAAGCTGGTATGTGAATTC
The DNA here is from genome assembly GCA_900557555.1 of uncultured Prevotellaceae bacterium. GTDB lineage: Bacteria > Bacteroidota > Bacteroidia > Bacteroidales > Bacteroidaceae > UBA6382. Next base: position 45,765 of record USTH01000003.1, read on the forward strand.
GGTGAAGCTTAGTCCGTCGCTTGCTTCACCGTTGAGTCGGCGTTGCACAGAGTCTTTGGCCATCATGTAGTTGACGGTGATGTGTTTGCCTACCTCTCGTGCGAAGTCAAGGAAAGTGTAGTCCTTCATCCAATCGTAGTTGTTGACCAGCTCGGCTTTGTTGGGAGCGTCGCTTTCAAAGTCGAGAAAGCGAGCCAGCTGTGCTTTGATGCATTCCACGTTGTGGCGCAGAGTGTCTTCGCTCAGCAAGTTGCGCTCTTGGCTTTTGCCCGAGGGGTCGCCTATCATGCCGGTGGCACCACCTACGAGAGCCATCGGCTTGTGGCCGCAACGCTGGAAGTGGCGTAGCATCATCACTCCGCAGAGGTGGCCGATATGCAGGCTGTCTGCCGTAGGGTCAATGCCTACGTATGCCGTGGTCATTTCTTTGGACAGTTGTTCTTCCGTGCCGGGCATCATCTGGTGAACCATGCCTCTCCATTTGAGTTCTTCTACGAAATTCATGTTATGTTGTTTTTGTTGAATAGTTTGCGGTTGCAAAGTTACACATTATTATTTCAAAACCTTTTGTTTTGTGTGGTTATATTTGGCACATGATAGTTGGACTCCTCTAAGCCGTGGCATTAATTGTGTGTTTTCTCACCACTGAGGCGTATGAGTTGAGGCAACGCCTCGGAAGATGGAACAAAACACCAATAAAATGCGTTTCCGGTGTCTTCTTTCGGCCGAAATTGAATTGCGTTTCGGCCGAAACGGATAAGCCAATCGGCCGAAACGGAGACCGTTTTCCGCCGAAAGAAGTTTGTGAGGAGGCTTCTCACCGCTATATTGTGGTGCGGAGCCATCGTGGGCTGGTGTTATTTTGTGTTATTGGTGACAGGCTGGATTGTGTGGCCATCGTTGCGCAGTCTGAGTGCGCCAGCGAGGTGTGTGGTGAGTTCCTGGGGGTTGGCTTTGTAAATCTTGAGTGTGCGTGAGCGAGGAAAGCGATTGAAGTAAGGGTCGGTTGTTACGTACCACTGGGCATTGCTCACTTCGGGGTGACCGTTGATTTCTGCCCACAAGTCGAAGATGCGCGACTGTGCAGAGACTGTTATTCCGGTAATACCCTTGTTGAGTTGCACGACGCATACGAGGTGTCGCCGTTGGCTGGTGTCAAGTGCCGTCTGCCGTTCGGTGTGGCGAAGCGAAACAGTGATGTGGCGGCCGTGGCGGAGGTTGATTTGTTCCATCATGTTGCGGAACTCTTTTCCGTGGGGAGAGGTGTCTTTGATTTTTCTGACAAGAATGCAGAAGTGTATCATTTCGTGCAGCAGGATGTCTTCTATTTCGTTTTCGGGAATGTCAAAGAGAGTGCTGATAGAGATGACGGGCGAATGCCAACCTTTTTTAAACAATCCTTTTTTGGCAGTCCATGTAAGTTTGCCTCCAAAGGTGCGTGCTTTGGTAAGCCGTATGACGGGGGTGGGCAGCTCTCCGTTAAAGCAGAGGTGGTTGAAGTAATTGAATTTTTCTTGCAGAAAAGGGAGTGTTGGTTGCATATATTCATTTTTGTGATGCAAAGGTAGCCTTTTTAATATGAAATAAGGTTTAGAATATGTGGAGTTAAGAAAAGATTGATTATTTTTGCATCTTACACGGAGTAATATTTATCCAAAAACATACGAAAAGATATAATAAATATGAAAATTAAACTTAGAAATTTGCTTTTGTCGGCAGCAGGATTGCTGTTGGCTGGCGGTGTGGCAGCGCAGGACATTAATGTGGACTACAAAAAATATCCTGACGCCAAGCCTTTTGCGGGAAGAGATGGAGTGAAAGGTTCTCCTTCTGCCAAGTCTGCTGCAGCCGGAACGGCTCGCAGTGCAGTATACGGAAAAACGAGGCCCGACCATGTGAACAATGCTCTGACCAAGTACTATCCACCTGTGTTCAATCAAGACGGTGGGTCGTGTGGTTCGGCGGCGGCAGTGGGCTACAGCATGACATACGACATGAACGCCTACCGCAACACGGATGCTTCTTATCCCGAAAACCAGTTGCCCACCCACTTCACCTGGCTTCATACTTACTCTGGAATAGACAAATATGACATAATGAACAGGCATGGTGTGCCGAATGTAACGGATTATGGCGGCCGCACATATAGTGCGCTGTTTGGCAATCAAGACACGGGGAGTTCATGGTACGGCTTTATGCAGGGTTATGACAAATGGTACAGGGCGATGTTTAACCGCACGCTTGGCGGTGACACATTCTGCTCGCAGAGTCAGGCTACCGAGGTGGGACGTGAAGAGCTCAAGCAGTGGTTGTGGAACCACTGGGGCGACGAGTCGTTCTATGCCGGCGGTCTGTCGGGCATCGGTGTCGCCAGCGGTGGCCAATGGGGCAAGATACCATCTACTGCCACCAACAGGGAGATTGGTGTGGCCGGCATGTACTGTGTGAGCAGTTGGGGTAAGAACTATGACCATGCTCTGACCATTGTGGGTTATGATGACCGCATAGAGTTTGACCTTGACTCAAACGGAGTTTACGGAGAGGAAGGCAAGGACGAGAAGGGTGCTTGGATTATCTGTAACTCATGGGGTGCCGGTTGGTGTAACAAGGGTTTCATCTACTGCCCCTACAAGTTCAGTGTCGCTATAGGCACAAACGTGTTGCCGTGGAATTCGGGTCACTATACATGGCGCAAGGACTATGAGCCCAAGCGTGTTCTCAAGATTGTGATGGACTACAGCCGTCGTTCCGAGTTGTGCTTTTCGGCAGGTGTGGCAACCGACACTTCGGCTGTTGAGCCAGAGGCTGTTGAGGTGATGCCATTTTTCAACTATGCTGGTGACGGACAGAAGTTGAGTCCTGCTCCCGAAGTACCTATGCTTGGAAAGTGGCGTTATACGTTTAACTATGAACCAATAGAGTTTGGATATGACGTGACAGACCTCAGCGAGAATTGTGACATGTCCAAACCGTTGAAATATTTCTTTGTCATCAAGTCGCGTGCTACTGCTGTCGGCGAGGGTCACATCTACAAGGTGTCTCTGATGGACTATAGTGTTGAGGCCGAGGGGTTGGAAATCCCTGCCCGTATTGATACGGTAGCCGTTCTTAACAATGGCAAAACTACCATCGTGTCGGTAACGGTGGCAGGCCGTCAGGTATATGCTCCTGTCAACGCCAGTCTGTCAGGTAACAAGTTGACATGGAATGCCCCGAAGCCGTCAAGTTATGACATTGCCCGCTATTATATCTATAAAGGAAACGAAAAGGTGGCAGAAGTTCCCAATTTCAGCCACTCGTATACAGTTGACGATGAGAATGCCACTTATTATGTGGCTACGGCATACGGATACAAAGACTACATGTTGGTTTCACAAAAGAGCCAGCCTGCTCGCAACTCGGCGGTTTATTCGCCTGAGGGCAATAACCGCACTCTGAAGCTTAGTAATGCGTCAGTGGTGGTGCCAGATGTGATGACCGAGAAACTGTCGCAGGCAACCATTGAGTTTTGGATAAAACCCAACAGCCTTGGTAGCAGCTGTGACCAGATTGGCGGCAAATGGGGTTCGTTTTTGCTTGGTTTCAACAAGAGCGGCCAGATTCTTTGTGGCTGGAACACTTCCAATCGCATTGGTACGGCATCCAACACTATTAAGGTTGGGAAGTGGTGTCATGTGGCAGTGGTGATTGACAACAATGTTATTACGGTTTATGTCAACGGTATGAAGAAAGGCTCAATGACGTCAGCATCATTCAGCGGACTGCCTGCAATGGATCAGTTCTATATTGGTACCGCCGACGGCCTTATGGATGCGGAGATTGACGAGTTTCGCATTTGGTCGGGTGCGCGTACCCAGAGAGAAGTCTTTACCAATATGAGAACCGACATCGGCTGCCCATCGGCACAGCCAGAACTGTTGGTGTACTATCCGATGACCACCTACGAGGCCGGCGGCGCACTTTATCTCAAGGATTTGGCTTCGGGTCATGATGCCCTGCTTGAAAATGCTACATCTGCTGATGACGAGACTCTGTTGACAGGTGCCAATGTGCAGAATACTGTTGGCTTCGCCTGCCAGGAGGACGTTATCTACGTGGGAGAGCCTGTGCAGTTTAAGTCGGAGTCTTCGCTCAACACCGTCAAGTGGGATTGGTCGGTCAAAGACCTTGCCGATGGTCGCAGTTCGGTAGTTAATCCGTACTTTACTTTCAGCAAAGCCGGTTCATATGAAATAACCCTGAAAGTTGAAGACAAAAACGGTGAGACGGCAGAATTTACCGGTATCGTTACGGTGGTTAACCCCGAAGCGCCAAAGGCAGACTTCGACATTGCAGTAGACACTCTCGCTGAGGGCGAGATGTTCAGTCTTGCCAACAAGTCGCAGGGTGCCAACTGTGTGTGCAAATGGTCATTGCCTGGTGCCGACAATGAGGAGATAAACAGTGTGAATGCCCTCGTAAGCTACAGCAACACGGGTGTCTATCCCATCACGCTGACGGTTACCAATGCAGGTGGTACAGACAAGATGACAAAATATGTCACGGTGTCACACACTGTTCCTGCCGTAGCCTTCTCTGTAGACCCCAACTTTATCTACCTTGGTGAGACAACATACCTTATTGACAACACACGTCATGGTCCCGACTCATGGAAGTGGACAGTAACCAACGGTAAACACGCCACTATTGTAAACGGACAGAATTCTTCGTTCACTCCCAAGCACCCAGGCATCTACTCTGTAACACTTGAGGCTGGCAATGATGTGGGTACTGCGACGAAGACCGAGGAGCAGAAGTTTATTGTGGCAAACGCTGATAGCCGCAATGCGCTCAACTTTACCGGTGGTCAGCAGCTTGTTTCTGTTTCTGATATCTTTGCTGAGGGAACGAAAGCGTTTACCATAGAATGGTGGATGAACCCCAGCCAGATGACAGGTGCTCTCAACATGTCTACCTCAAACGGCCAGATTGCCATCACTACAGACTATGAGGGCAACATGACGGTGGAGGTTGGCGGCAAGAGCTGCAGCTCTGGCAACGGCTATGTAGTAGCCGGAGAATGGCAGCACTATGCTTTGACCTTTACTTTCGGCACGGTGAAGTTCTATCGCAACGGTGAGCTTATCGCCACATCGTCATCGCGTATTGGTACATCAACAAAGAACTGGGGTAAGCTGATAATTGCAGGAGGTGAGAATTCGTTCGGTGGTCAACTTGACGAGCTTCGCATATGGAGCAAATGCCAGTCGCTTTCTGTGATGAAAGGCTTTATCAACGCCCCCTTGAACAATCCAGCCGACCTTGTGGGTTCTAATGGTTTGGTGGCATACTATGACTTCAACCAAAACGGTGGTAGTGTTGTAGACCGTTCCGGCAACGGAAACGACCTCAACCGTATAGGCTTTGGCCCTGATGGTGACGCCTGGGGTCTGTCAAAAGGTGTTTTCACACTTGATTTTGACACTACATCACCAGAGCAAGAAGAACTTGACGGTGACGGACTTACACATATCTACGATGCAGTCAAGGCAGGCAAAGAAGGTAAGTATTCGGGCGTGTCAGGCGCCATACGTCTTGTGATTGACAAGAAGGAAAATGTCCGCATATACAATGTGGCAGGACAATGCGTGCTTAACGATTTCGTAGAGGGAGTTCATTATATCCCATTCGAACCGGGCGTGTATGTTGTCAATGGAGTAAAAGTTATGGTAAGATGACGGACTGACTCCGTAAGTATAGGCGTTTCGGACAGGCATCATTAGTCTGCGACAGTCTGTCTTGTTTACGCCACGGGTCTGTGAGTTCTGCAGCCCTTACAATTTTGCGGGATGCTTCCGAGGCACGTTTACGTGTACTTCGGAAGCATTCCGCAAAATTGTAGGTAATGGCTACCAAGACAAGCCTCTTGCCTGGCATATTGTCATGAGGTAGAGGGACAGTGTAACAGTTTTTTGTTGAATAGTGTCTGTTATTAAATAGAAATGTTTAATTTTGCACAGCAAGAAGAATGTGTGCAATTATCGTGGTTGGCGTAAGTGCGTTTTAAGCATTCATATTGCGGAAAATCTACAAAAACGGCCAGCACGACAGTTTGGCACGAAACGAAAACAAGAGTAAATACCATATGTCAACATCTAAAAAGAAAGCGCTTCTTATTGACGTTGCGCGCAAATTGTTTGCACAGAAAGGGCTTAATGGCACAACAATGAATGATATAGCCAATGAATCGGGGATTTCCCGCCGCACGCTGTATGTCTATTTTTCTAATAAGGAGGAAATCTATTCTGCGGTGATAGAGACGGAGATTGAACGTTTGTCGGACAAGATGGATGAAGTTGCTTCGCGTGACATTGACCCAGAACTTAAGGTGGCAACTTTGATTTATACGCACCTCAACGCAGTAAAGGAAACAGTGGTGCGCAACGGTTCGCTCAGAGCAGAATTTTTCCGTAATATCTGGATGGTAGAGAAGGTCAGAAAAGCCTTTGACCACGAGGAGCTTGAGCTGTATCGCAGGGTGATACAGGAGGGATGCGAGACGGGTCAGTTTCACGTTGAGAGCATAGATCTTGTGGCAGACGTGATACACTATTGTATCAAGGGACTTGAGGTTCCTTATGTCTATGGGCGGTTGGGCAATGGTATGACGCTTGATGAGAGTCGCCCTATTGTGGTCAACATGGTTAAGCGTATGCTTGGCATCAACACCATGAAGCAGTGGGATGTGACAAAGTTCATTGAGGAGTAGGCTTTTCGTCAAGGTTAAGTCTGGGATATTCAGCAGCGGACGGTGTAGGTGGACCTAAGGGCGTTTAACTTCAAACAAGAAAAACTTAATTATATAATACAAATAAAATTATTATGGGACTATTAACAGGAAAGACCGCCCTCGTTACAGGTGCGGCTCGCGGCATCGGCAAGGCCATTGCCCTGAAATTTGCACAAGAAGGAGCAAACGTGGCGTTTACAGACCTTGTTATTGATGAAAACGGTAAGGCAACAGAAGCAGAGATTTCAGCTCTCGGTGTAAAATGCATAGGCTATGCATCTAATGCCGCAGACTTTGCACAGACCGAAGAGGTGGTAAACAAAGTGAAGGAAGAATTTGGTTCAATCGATATTCTTGTTAACAATGCTGGCATCACCAAAGACGGATTGATGATGCGCATGAGCGAGGCTCAGTGGGATGCGGTGATTGCCGTGAACCTTAAGTCGGCATTCAACTTTATTCATGCGTGTACGCCAATCATGATGCGTCAGCGTAATGGCAGCATCATCAATATGGCTTCTGTTGTAGGTGTTCACGGCAATGCCGGCCAATGCAACTATGCCGCATCAAAGGCTGGTCTTATCGCACTGGCTAAGAGCATCGCCCAGGAGCTTGGCTCGCGCGGGGTGCGTGCAAACGCCATTGCCCCTGGCTTTATCGAGACAGCCATGACCGCAGCTTTGCCAGAGGATATCCGCAAGGAGTGGATCAAGAGCATTCCTCTTCGACGCGGTGGACAAGTGGAGGATATTGCCAACACGGCGGTTTACCTTGCTTCAGACCTTTCAAGCTATGTCACTGGACAAGTTATCCAGGTTGACGGCGGTATGAACATGTAGTAGGGGCTTCTCTTAGTCCCTGCCAGATAGTTATTATTGGTCCGGCAACCAGTTGTAGATTATTTCTGGCACGTTATAAAACCTGTTTGCTTACAGACTGGTAGGTTTTAGGGGGCATAAGAGTATTCCAAAACAATTCAATGCAAGTACTCTACGAAGACAACCATATAATAATTGTCAACAAGGCTTCGGGCGAGATTGTGCAAGGCGACAAGACGGGTGACAGGCCACTTGGCGAGTTTGTCAAAGATTATATCAAGACGAAATATGCCAAGCCTGGCAATGTGTTTCTGGGTGTTACCCACCGATTGGACAGGCCTGTGAGCGGTCTTGTTGTCTTTGCTCGTACCAGCAAGGCGTTGTCGCGCCTCAACCAAATGTTTTGTCAAGGAAAGGTAGAAAAGACCTATCTTGCCATTGTTGGTCGAAAACCGCAGGAGGACGAGGGGGAGATTGTGTCGTGGCTGACACGCAACGAGAGGCTCAACAAGTCTTTTGTTTGCCGCCCCGACACCCCTGGAGCCAAGGAGGCAAAGCTTCGTTACAGACTTCTTGCATCGTCTGATAAATACCATCTGCTGGCAGTGAGACTGCTGACCGGGCGTCACCACCAGATAAGATGTCAGCTTGCCTCGATAGGTTGTCCTATTAAGGGTGACTTGAAATATGGGGCGCAGCGTAGCAATCCAGACGGCAGCATTTCTCTTCATTCGTGGAGAATAGGGTTTGAACACCCCGTGTCGCATGTGCGGATAGACCTTGTTGCCCCTTACCCTGACACTGTCCTCTGGAATGTGTTGGCCACAGGGCTGGATTGTGCCATAACAGTATAAACCAATCAATGATAGTAATGAACCAGACTCTTTCCATCATTATTCCGTCTTACAATGAGGGGGCAAACCTTGGTGCAGTCCTCAGAAAGGTGCATAAGGTAGCGCTTCCTTATAACTTTGGGAAGGAGATAATTGTTGTTGATGACGGATCGACTGACAATACGGCAGAATATGCCCGGAAATACATAGAGCAAAACCCCTCACATAACGTGAGGCTTCTTTGCCACCATGTCAACCAAGGAAAAGGCATGGCAATACGTACTGCCATAAAGGAACTGACAGGCGACATTGTTGTGATACAGGATAGCGACGAAGAGCTTGACCCTAACGACATTGCCCTAATGTTGAAAAAAATGGTGGGTGACAATCTGGAGGTGTTATATGGTTCAAGATTTCTGAACAAAAGCCACGTGCAGTCGCACTATCGTTCGTTTTATTACGGCACCAGGCTGCTTTCGTGGCTTACCAACGTGCTTTACGGGCAGCATATCACTGACGAGCCGACATGCTACAAGATGTTTCGGACCCCATTGCTCAAATCTGTCACGTTACGCTGCAAAGGGTTTGAATTCTGCCCAGAGGTGACTGCCAAGGTCTGCCGACGTGGCATCAAAATACAGGAGATTCCCATCAGCTATTATCCCCGAACCATGACACAGGGCAAGAAGATACGTGCAAAGGACGGACTAAAGGCCATCTGGTATCTTTTGAAATATCGCTTTGCTGACTAACTTTAAACCCAAATCGGTCATTTACGACCGAATGACCGATTTGGGTTAAACACGAACGCCCCCGGAAAGCATGCTTTCCGGGGGCGTTCGTGTTTAACTACA
>USTH01000004.1 GCA_900557555.1 uncultured Prevotellaceae bacterium
CGACTCTGCCCTCTGTGATATGCGCCAAACTAATGTTCTCGGACGGGCTGGGGGGGGTAATTTGCAGAAAAACAGACAGTTATGTTATTTTGCTAAAGACGAATGCAAAAATTTCTGCTATGAATGAGAAACTTTTTGAAGATGACAGCCAATGGATGTTGTTTGCCATTGTAGTTATAATGGCGTTAATGGGGTGTGGGATATACATAATATGGTCTTGGCTAAAGGACGAAGATGAGAAAGACGGCGATGGAAACCCGACCGACAAGGAGGAAAGTGTTTTTGCCGATTTCAATTATTGCAGACGAAATTCATTCAGGCCTTTTTCCTTTCGTGGCCGCATCGGAAGGGGACAGTTTTTTGTGACCTTTCTGGCACTGTATGGTTTTTGGCTTGTAATATTAATTGTGAAAGAGCTTTTTTTGCCAGATGGAATGGACCATGTATACAGAAGGCTCTTGGTAGTGGCAGCATACCTGTCGCTTTATGTATGTATGGCCCAAGCTGTGAAGCGTTGTCATGATATCGGTCGCTCGGGTCGCTTCCTTATAGTGCCGTTCCATGTGTTTGTTTTGTTGGTGAAGAAAGGCATGCAGGGTGATAACGAGTTTGGGCTGATGTCTCCCAGCAAAAAGACGAGGGGCGGCCGTGGGGTAGTGCTTGGTCTGGTGGCAGTGGTGTTCTTGTTGCAGTATTTCTTTGTGGCTTTTTGTTGAGCAGTTACGTAGTCTCCTATACTTGTAGCGGGAATGTGCCTTGCATTTCACACTATGGGCATCGTGTTGCCCCTGGGGACAGTTTGGACTTAACACTCTTTTAACAGCTGTTGGTGTTGTCATACAACTTTTTATGTATATCTTTGCAGCGTTAACTTCAGACCTAATTCGGACATTGCGGCTTGGCGAGATATTGAAAGATCCACCTTGTGGCATGATTGTTGTTTTGGGTTAAGCAAAAAGATGTGTTATGGCAGAAAGGATTTTGATTGTTGATGACGAAGCGGATATCAGAGAGATCTTGACGTGCAACATGGAGGCGGCGGGCTATGATGTGGAAGAAGCCTCCTCGGCCGAAGAGGCATTGCAAAAGCTTGACAACACCTATTCGCTAATACTTCTTGACATCATGATGGAGGGAATGAGCGGCTACCGCATGGCAGATATCATAAGGAAAGAGCGTAAGTCTGACATTCCCATTATCTTTCTGACGGCAAAGGATCAGGAGAACGACCTTTTGACGGGTTTCGCCCGTGGTGGAGACGACTATATTACGAAACCTTTTTCTCTTCAGGAGGTGCTGGCAAGAATTAAGGCCGTGCTGCGTAGGCGGACGCAAAGGGAGCAGACAGATGCTGTCTCTTCGTCAAGTGACATCATCACCATAGGAGGTATAACGATTGACCGCACTCGCAAGATAGTGGTTGTTGGTGGTGAGGACCTCAAGTTGTCGCCCAAGGAGTTTGGTATTCTGGTTACACTTTGCACCCACCCTGGAAGAGTTTTTTCGAGAGAGGAGATTCTTGATGCCGTATGGCATGGCGAGAGTTTTGTGTTGAGCCGTACTGTTGACGTGCATATCACACGCATTCGCAAGAAACTCGGCGAACAGGGCAACCATATCACTAACCGACAGGGATATGGCTATTGCTTTGAGGAATGAGAATAAGCTAAGCCTGAAAATGAAGAATATGGCAACGTCTAAGTACAAGAAAAAGCTGCTGTTTGAGTTCAGTGTGCTGTTTGCAGTCTTTGCGGTCATTATTATAGTGTTCCAATGGCAGCGTGAGCGTGAGTTTCGTAAGGAGTTGTTGGAGTCACGCCTACAGACCTATGCCGATATCATAGCCTCACAGGACAGCGTTGCTCCACCGAGCTCAATGTCTTGGCTTCGTGTAACGATATTGCGCAAGGACGGCAGGGTGTATTATGACAGTGAGAGCAAGCTGCCGCCAACAGAAATGGGCAATCACATCGACCGCCCCGAAGTCAGGGATGCATTGCGCAAAGGGTCAGGATGCGACATACGCCATAGCAAGACAACAAACGAGACATTCTTCTATTTTGCCAAAACATATGGCCACCGCATAGTACGTGTGGCGTTGCCTTTCGATTTGTCGGTACAACATTTCATACAGTCAGGCAACAATCTTTTTGTATGGGTTACAATGCTTGCCTATGCCGTGGCGTTTGTTATCCTGCTTTTTATGAGCGACCGTTTTGGGCGCACAGTGTTGAGAGTGAAAAGTAAGGAGCGGGCCAAGACCGTTGCCGTAAAGCGACAGATGACCAGCAACATAGCCCATGAGTTGCGTACCCCCATAACCGTAATACATGGGTATATTGAGACTATTCTCAAGCAGCCGTCACTTAGCGAAGAGCGAAAGACGCACTTCTTGCGCCATGCGTTGATGCAGAGCGAACGCCTCACCGACCTTATCCGTGATGTGTCGCTCATCAGCAAGATGGAAGATGCCCCCAGCCTTCTTCCGCGCGAACGCCTCTGCGTCAATGACATTGTTTCGGATGTGGCGGAGGAGTTCAAGGAGGCGATGGAACAGAATGACATGATACTGTATGCCGAATTGCCTCAGGGTATTTCTGTAAGCGGTAATTACAGCCTGCTCTACAGTGTGTTCCGCAACCTTGTGGAAAACAGTGTGAAGTATGCGGGCAGAGGGACTGAGGTGCATCTCGTTATGACTAAGGAAGATGCCAAATTCTATCATTTTGATTATTTCGACACCGGAAAGGGTGTAGATGCCAAGCATCTCCCGAGGATTTTCGAGCGCTTTTATAGAGTGGAGGAAGGCCGCACGCGCAGCGAAAAGAACGATAAGGGCGGTACGGGACTCGGACTTTCTATCGTAAGGAATGCTGTGGTCTTTCATGGAGGCACGATATGGGCTGACAATAGAAAAGAGGGTGGTCTGGAGTTCCTTTTCACATTGTCAAAGAAGTAGGACGCCCTGCCTTTGTAACACAATCTTAACCGCTTCTAAACAAAAACTACTTTTTCCGTTTACAACATCTTAATTTTGTCGGCATAATTTTGCGTCAGAATAGAACTTAACAATTCGTTGATACAAAATTATGTCGTTACCTTTCCCTTTTTCACTACTTCCCCTCTGCGGAAGCAAGTCAGGGTGCAGCAGGGAGAAACTGCACGTTGACATCTTTAATTGTGAGGATATTCTCTCACCAGTTGTTGTTAAAGAGCTGTGCGAAGACAAACAGTGTTGAAGAACTAAAAATCTAATACAATGAACACTCTATTTATTGTAATTGTTGCAGTGCTGATCTTGCTTGCAGTGTGTGACTTGTCGGTTGGAGTTAGTAACGATGCTGTAAACTTCATGAATTCGGCAGTTGGCAGCAAGGCAGCCCGTTTCCGTACCATACTTATAGTTGCCTCTGTAGGTATTTTTGCTGGTGCAACAGTATCCAACGGCATGATGGACATTGCGCGCCACGGTATATTCACTCCGACTTATTTCTCGTTTTACGACGTGATATGTCTGTTTGTGGCGGTAATGATTACCGATGTAATACTGCTTGATGTGTTCAATACGTTGGGCCTGCCCACTTCTACAACGGTGTCAATGGTATTTGAACTGCTTGGAGGTGCATTTGGCATTGCCATCATAAAGATTGCCAACGGAGTTTCTGATGTGAACGGCGATCTGCTTACGTTCGGTGACCTGCTCAATACGGAGAAGGCGCTAAGCGTAATAATAGGCATCTTTCTTAGTGTGGCGATTGCCTTTGTTTTGGGGTCGCTTGTGCAGTGGATAGCCCGAATGGTATTCACGTTCACTTATAAGAAGCATGCGGCATGCAGGACTATCGCTTTTGGGTCTGTGGTGGCAACATCAATGATATGGTTCCTGCTTATCAACGGTCTGAAGCACTCTTCGTTTATGACCGATGAACTCAATGCCTTAATTTCTGCCAACACTTGGATGATAATAGGTGTGTGTCTTGTGTTTTTTGTCGTGCTGATGAGTCTGTTGCATTTTCTTAAGGTCAACATTCTCAAGGTAGTGGTACTTATGGGTACGTTCTCTCTCGCCATGGCGTTTGCAGGCAATGACCTCGTCAACTTTATCGGTGTGCCTCTAACGGGACTGGAGTCTTTTATTGACTATGCCTCAAATGGTCACGGTGACCCAACCTCATTTATGATGACCTCTCTCTCTGGCAGTGCACACACTCCTGTTATGTTTCTTGCCATTGCTGGCGTAATAATGGTGTTGAGCCTTATCTTTTCCCGTAAAGCACACAACGTTACCAAAACGGAGATTGGCTTGTCGACTCACTCTGAAGGTGACGAAATGTTCGGAACTTCGGCCGTGGCGCGTATGCTGGTACGCATGGCTACCAACGTGTCGCAGACCATATCATGCTATGTGCCCGCAGGTGTGAGGAACTGGGTAAACCACAGATTTGTGAGAAATGACGAAAACTTGGAGAAAGGAGCGGCCTATGACCTTGTGAGAGCCTCTACCAACCTGATGATAGCAGGGTTGCTTGTGGCGTTTGGTACAAGTCACAAACTGCCTCTGTCGACAACCTATGTTACCTTTATGGTGGCTATGGGTGCATCGCTTGCTGACCGTGCATGGAGCCGTGAGAGTGCAGTATATCGCATCACGGGAGTTATCAGTGTAATCGGAGGGTGGTTTGTCACTGCCGTTGTAGCGTTCGCACTGTGTTTTATACTAACCAACATCATATTCTTTGGAGGCTATATTGCAATGGCACTGCTTGTTGCACTTGGGGTGACAATATTGGTAATCAGCAACCGCAAGTTTTGCCAGAAGAAAAAGGCAGAACACGCTGACATGGCGTTCCGCAAGATGCTTGAAACAACCGATAAACATCAAGTGTGGCTCATGTTGGGCGATCATGTCAAGGAAAGTGCTTCACATGGACTTGTGTTTACTGCTAAGATATACAAAGAGATTACCGATGGTTTCTTTAACAATGATTATAGGGAACTGAGACGTTGTGTCAGCAAACTCAAGGATGAGCGAGCCTATCTGAAACAGATGAGGCGACGTGAAATAATAGGCTTGCGGCGCATAGAGCCAGTTGTTGCCATAGAGCGTAACACGTGGTACTTTCTGCAGAACAATTCGCTGATGCAGTTGCTCTACTGCCTAAAGCGTACTTGTGACCCCTGTCTGGAGCATGTGAGCAACAGCTTCTCGCCAGCTCCCGCTGATATCTGCGATTCTTTTACCAATATTCGCGAACACATATTGCAGCTGCTTGAGGATACGCTTGCACTTGTCAATTCTGGCCTTGTGGACGGAGAATTCAAGATGCGTGCCGACAAGTTGCGCAAGGAGGGTGATGAGTTGCAACTGAAATTGAGCGCATTTCACAAGACCCTGCTCGACCGTATGCAGAACAAACAGTGTAAGATTAATACGCTATTGGTAGCCATCAATATAACGCAGGAAAGTCAACAGCTCATCAGTAGTACCCGTCATCTGCTCAAGGGACTCAGTCGTTTCTTGGCCTGACGTAATCACTGCCGACCGTGAGTGCAAACAAAATTCGTTCAGACTATAAGTAACTAAGGTGTTTGATGTCGGCAGCCCCCTTGTTGTAAGGGAAGGCAGAGATCCTTATGCTTTTCCTGCAAATACAATGGTGGAATTGAAACCGAACATGCCCGCAGAGAACCTGTTATTAGGTTTTCTGCGGGACTTTTTCCGATTTGTGCAACTCGTTTCCTGCAAAATAATTGTATCTTTGTAGAATATAAAACCTACAGACCTATGGCAGAAGAACAGTTGACACCCATGATGGCGCAGTTTCGTGACCTGAAAAAGAAGCATCCTGATGCCTTGATGCTTTTCAGATGTGGTGACTTTTATGAAACATATTGTGAGGATGCCATTGTCGCTGCACAGGTGCTTGGCATCACACTAACCCATCGCAACAACAAGGGAGCGACGGCAGCCACAGAGATGGCAGGCTTTCCATATCACGCTCTCGACACATATTTGCCACGCCTTATCAGGGCAGGACACAGAGTGGCAATATGTGATCAGCTTGAAGACCCTAAACTCACAAAAAAGCTCGTAAAAAGAGGGGTCACAGAATTGGTCACGCCTGGCGTGGCGCTTACCGACAACGTGCTTGCCACTAAAGAAAACAACTTTGTGTCGGCGGTGTGTGTCACCAAAGGTGCATGTGGCATAGCTTTTCTTGACATAACGACAGGCGAGTTTGTCGTGGCCGAGGGTACAGCTGACTATGTCAATAAACTGCTGTCAAACTTTGCCCCTAAAGAAGTGCTGATTGAACGTGGCAGTCGTGAACGTTTCCAGAAGCATTTCGGCTCAAATTATTTTACCTTTGAACTTGATGATTGGAACTTTGCTGAGCGTAACTGTATTGAGCGTCTGCAAAAGCACTTCCATGTACGCAGCATGAAGGGGTATGGTGTGGCGCACATGCCCACTGCACTTACAGCGGCGGGAGCTGTCCTGTTCTATCTGGACGATACCAAACATACCCATATAGGGCATGTCACGTCCATACAGCGTATTGAAGAGGATAACTATGTAAGGCTTGACAACTTTACCATGCACAATCTCGAGATACTGCAACCGATGCATCCTGAGGGCAAAAGCCTGCTGCAGATTATGGACCATACGTCAACTCCCATGGGATCACGCATGTTGAGGCGTTGGTTGGCTTTCCCGCTGTGCAATGTGGCTATGATAAACAAACGCCAAAACTGTGTTGATTACCTGTATCACGATACAGAAGTGAGCAATCTGCTTACTAACAATCTTAGACAAATAGGTGACATGGAGAGACTCGTGGCAAAACTGGCCTCACAGCGCATTAATCCTCGTGAGATGGAGCAGCTCAGATATGACCTCGAATTTCTGACACCGATATGCAACGCCCTCCGAGATGTGTCGCAACCTTCGTTGCGTGAACTGTCAGGCAAGATAGATGTTTGTGAGGAGTTGAGACAACGCATTGCTACCACATTAAAGGCCGACCCGCCTGCTCTTACAGCCAAGGGTGGCTATATTGCACAAGGGGTAGACGATGAGCTTGACCGCTTGCGACGGCTCTCAACATCGGGAAAACAGTATTTGCTTGAATTGCAGCAACGCGAGACGGAGCGAACTGGCATACAGAGTCTAAAAGTGGGCTTCAACAACGTGTTTGGCTATTACCTTGAAGTGCGCAACACCTACAAGGATATGGTGCCGCCAGAATGGATAAGGAAACAAACTCTTGCGCAGGCCGAGAGGTATATTACCGAGGAGTTGAAGAAGTATGAAGAAGAAATTCTTGGTGCAGAGGAAAAGATCCTTGCCATAGAGGCGCAAATATATGACCGTTTGGTCAAGTACGCCCAAGACTTCATATCAAAGGCGCAGGTCGATGCCAACCAGATAGCCATATTGGACTGTTTCCTGTCGTTTGCTGTAATGGCAAGGGAACACAGGTATGTAAGGCCTGTAGTTGACGAGACTACCCAACTGGAGATAACCCAAGGGCGTCACCCTGTGATTGAAACTGAAATGAAAGCTGGTGAGAGATATGTGCCCAATGATGTGAGGCTTGATACCGAAAAACAGCAGATAATTATCATAACGGGCCCTAATATGGCGGGAAAGTCCGCATTGCTGCGACAGACCGCACTAATCACATTGTTGGCTCAGGTAGGCAGTTTCGTGCCCGCCGAAAAAGCCAGAATAGGTTTTGTTGACAAGGTGTTCACCCGTGTTGGCGCAAGCGACAATATTTCAGTAGGGGAGTCGACGTTTATGGTGGAGATGACTGAGGCTTCAAGCATTATGAACTCGTTTTCGGAGCGCAGTCTTGTATTATTTGATGAGCTTGGGCGTGGCACGTCAACCTACGATGGCATCTCGATAGCATGGGCTATTGTGGAATATCTCCACGACAACGCCAAGGGGCATCCCCGTACCCTGTTTGCCACCCACTATCATGAACTGAACGAAATGGCAAAGACCATGGATCGGATACATAACTATAATGTGTCGGTCAAGGAGGTGGACAATCACATAGTGTTTCTACGCAAGCTTGTTGCCGGAGGCAGCGAACACTCTTTTGGTATTCATGTAGCCAAACTGGCTGGAATGCCGCCTGTTATAGTCAAGCGAGCAAATCAGATACTAAAAGAGCTGGAAAGCAACAGCGAAAAGGAAGTGTCGCGCCCAAACGTGGCCGATATCAACAGTACAAGAGAGGGAACTCAGCTCACATTCTTCCAACTTGATGACCCAACGCTAAGGCAAATACGCGACAGCCTTCTGCATGTCGATATCAATAATCTTACACCTTTAGAGGCTTTGAACATGCTCAACGAAATTCAGAAAATGGTGAAAGAGTGATTTGCTGGCACATTACATTAAGAGTTGTGTATTACACGACGTGTGATGTGCTATTATTGCGACAATTTGCTTTTGAGCCTGACCTCTGGCAGTAGGTCTTCAATAACGTTGCGTATCAGTCGCATCTGAAGGAGTGATCGTTCGAATGCGGGAGTGCGCTTGATAGAGAGCATGGCTTTGCGGGCAGCAATCTGGTGACTTTCTTTCTTTGAATAGCCTTTACCTTTGGCGGCGCTTCGTCCTTCTATCATCACTGCGCTGCAAAACGGTGGTCTGTCGCCACGGGTGGGAGAGTCTTCCCACACGCTGACAATCTTGATATCAATATGGTGCTTTTGCCCCCATTCAAGGATAACACTCTTGTAGTTTTCTTCTACACGTGCGGTTTTCGCCATGTTGATGTGGCCTTGCTTGATAAGCAAATTTATGAATTGTTGGCAGGGCTTGTAGCCGCGGTCAAGATATATGGCTCCTACTAATGCCTCAAAGGCGTTGCCCTCAATATAGCTGTTGCGACTCTCTTGGTGCGGATGTTTGAGGTCAACTTTAATATATTTGTCAAGGTTGATGGCCTTTGCCAATCTGCCCAGATTCTTGCGTTCCACAAGTTTGCTGCGCATCGTGCTGAGAAAACCCTCGTCGCGTGTTGGATATTGATGATATAGAATGTGGCTTACTACGGTTTCAATAACTGCATCGCCCAAAAATTCCAAGCGCTCATTGTTGTTGTGCCTATTTTCTTTGGTCTTGAATGTTGCAGACCTGTGGGTGAGAGCCAGCTCGTAAAACCTGCTTCCGTGGGGCGTGAAGCCAAGTGTGTTCTTTAAATAAGAATAAAGTTCTCCCTTGCCGGCAAGGAGGAACTTTATTCTATATATTAATGAAATCATATAGGGGGTCTCCTATATTATTCAGCGTATTTCTTTATGATTACGCAGGCGTTGTGGCCACCAAATCCAAAGGTGTTGCTGAGGGCAGCGTTAACGGTGCGTTTCTGTGCCTTGTTGAAGGTGAAGTTGAGGTTATAGTCAAGTTCAGGGTCTTCGTCACCTTCTTCGTGATTGATTGTAGGAGGAACGATGTCGTTCTGAACGGCAAGGAGGCTGAACAGCGCTTCTGCCGCACCTGCTGCACCAAGCATGTGGCCAGTCATAGACTTTGTAGAGCTGATATTGAGCTTATAGGCGTGCTCCCCAAAGAGTTGTTTGATGGCTTTGGCCTCGGAGATGTCGCCTACGTGTGTTGATGTTCCGTGAACATTGATGTAGTCGATATCTTCAGGCTTCATGCCTGCATCGTCAAGAGCGGCCTGCATAACGAGGTGTGCTCCAAGGCCATCTGGGTGAGAGGCAGTGATGTGATAAGCATCGGCGCTCATGCCAGAGCCAGCAATTTCACCGTAAATTCTGGCACCGCGTGCCTTCGCGTGCTCCAGTTCTTCAAGGAAGAGACATGCAGATCCCTCAGCCATTACGAAACCATCGCGACTTGCGCTGAACGGGCGGCTTGCCGTTTCAGGAGAATCGTTGCGAGTAGAAAGAGCGTGCATGGCGTTGAAGCCGCCAACACCTGTAGGCCAGATAGCAGCTTCTGCACCACCGCTGAGAATAGCGTCAGCCTTGCCGATGCGGATAAGGTCTACCGCTGTAGCTATAGCGTGAGTAGAAGATGCACAAGCTGATGTGGTAGCAAAGTTTGGGCCGTGGAAGCCGTACTTGATAGACACATGTCCTGCAGCAATGTCTGCAATCATCTTTGGGATAAAGAAAGGGCTGTATTTAGGACCAATCTCTGCACCTGTAAGAGCATATTGGCTAACTTCTTTTTCAAAACTGTTGATACCGCCGATACCGACACCAAGCACTACACCTACGCGGTTTTTGTTGAGAGCTTCCATGTCAAGCTTTGCATCGTCAACAGCCTCAGTGGCTGCAACCATTGCAAATTGGGTATATAGATCCATCTTGTTGGCTTCCTTGCGGTCAAGGTAGTTCTTTGGATCAAAATCCTTAACCTCACAGGCAAAGTGGGTCTTGAACTTCTCTGTGTTGAAGCGAGTAATGGGAGCTGCACCGCTCTTGCCCGCTAATATTGCGGCCCATGTGTCGGCCACGTTGTTGCCAAGTGGAGTAATGGCACCCACACCTGTTACTACTACTCTTCTAAGTTCCATTATTCTGTAGTATTGTATTTATTAACGAAAACATTCCCACCTCAAAGCATATCTATTATACGCTTTGGGATGGGAACAAAAATAGAGTATAATTACTTGTTATTCTCGATGTATTGGATAGCATCAGCTACAGTAGTAATCTTCTCGGCTTGATCGTCTGGAATTGAAATGCCAAATTCTTTCTCAAATTCCATGATGAGTTCTACAGTGTCAAGAGAATCTGCACCAAGGTCGTTAGCAAAAGAAGCTTCGTCTTTTACTACACTCTCGTCTACGCCAAGTTTCTCAGCGATAATCTCTTTTACTTTTTTCTCAATGTCTGACATAATTTTGTTGAAATTGTTTTGGTTAATATTGTTTTAATTTGAGTGCAAAATTATTACATAATCTTTTCACGGCCAAGAAATTGAATGGAAAAATGCACATTTGGGGCAAAGTAGTGCATTGTTTTGCTGTTTTTGTATAGTAGAGTTATAAAAATAGGCGGAGCTCATGCTAAGTAGTTGTGTGAAAGGTTTGTTTTTATTCCGTTGGTTGAAGTTGTGGTGTTGGTTTTGACATTTGCAAACATTAAATTGCAAATATCTAAATGGTGTCAGGCAAAAGGCGGACTGATTTTTAAGAATGGTTAAAAACGGGTTAAATTAATTTTAAAAGCCTCTGCACGAAGATTGAATATTGCTAACTTTGCCACGGTAAGACAGACATAGAAACTTTACTAAATTATAAATTACAATGGCAACATTAGATTTAACTAAGTATGGCATCACCGGTTCAACAGTGATTGCTCACAACCCTTCTTACGAAACACTTTTCGAGGAAGAGACAAAGGCTGGCCTTCAGGGCTTTGAAGTAGGTCAGGAAACAGAACTTGGCGCTGTAAATGTAAAGACAGGTATCTTTACTGGCCGTTCACCAAAGGATAAGTATATCGTTGACGATGCACAGAGTCACGACAAAGTGTGGTGGACAACCGAAGGCTACAAGAACGACAACCACCCGATGTCTGAAGAAGTATGGGCCAAGGTTAAGAGTCTTGCCGTTAAGGAACTCTGCAACAAAAATCTTTATGTGGTAGATGCTTTCTGCGGTGCTAACAAGGATACACGCATGGCAGTGCGTTTCATTGTTGAGGTGGCTTGGCAGGCTCACTTTGTTACCAACATGTTTATCAAGCCTACTGCGGACGAGTTGGCAAACTTCGAACCTAACTTTGTTATCTACAACGCTTCCAAGGCAAAGGTTGAGAACTATAAGGAACTTGGTTTGAACTCGGAAACTTGTGTTGCTTTCAATACTACCAGCCGCGAGCAGGTTATCATCAACACTTGGTATGGTGGTGAGATGAAGAAAGGTATGTTCTCTATGATGAACTACTACCTCCCACTCAAGGGCATGGCTTCAATGCACTGTTCTGCCAACTGCGATATGAACGGTGAAAACACCGCAATTTTCTTCGGACTCTCTGGTACAGGTAAGACTACTTTGTCTACCGATCCAAAACGTCGCCTCATTGGTGATGACGAGCACGGATGGGATGACAACGGTGTATTCAACTTCGAGGGCGGTTGCTACGCTAAGGTTATCAACCTTGACAAGGAATCTGAGCCAGACATCTACAATGCAATCAAGCGTAATGCTTTGCTCGAAAACGTAACAGTTGATGCTAATGGTAAGATTGACTTCGCTGATAAGTCTACAACAGAGAACACTCGTGTTTCTTATCCTATCAACCACATCAAGAACATTCAACCAGGTTCTTCCGCTCCTGCAGCAAAGCAAGTTATCTTCCTTTCTGCTGATGCATTTGGTGTGCTTCCTCCAGTGTCTATCCTTACACCAGAACAGACTCAATACTACTTCCTCTCTGGTTTCACCGCAAAGCTCGCAGGAACAGAGCGTGGTATCACTGAACCTACTCCTACTTTCTCCGCTTGCTTCGGTCAGGCTTTCCTTGAGCTCCACCCGACAAAGTATGCCGAGGAACTCGTAAAGAAGATGAAGAAGTCTGGTGCTAAGGCTTACCTCGTTAACACGGGTTGGAACGGCACTGGCAAGCGTATTTCTATCAAGGATACACGTGGCATCATCGACGCTATCCTTTCTGGTGCAATCAATGAAGCTCCTACAAAGAACATTCCTATCTTCAACTTTGCAGTTCCTACTGCTCTTCCAGGAGTTGACCCTGCAATTCTTGACCCACGTGACACATACGACTGTGCTTGCAAGTGGGAGGAGAAAGCAAAGGATCTCGCAGCACGTTTTGTCAAGAACTTCGGTAAATATACTACCAACGAGGCAGGTAAGGCTCTCGTTGCTGCTGGTCCAAAACTCTAATATCGACTATGTAGGGCGGAGTAATCCGGCGCAAATCTCTTATTGTCGGAATTCTCTCGCCTTCTTAAGATAATTACATGAAAGGCGACTCCATCTCGTGAGGTGGGGTCGCCTTTTTCTTTAATAGGGGAGTTTTAGCTTTAACAAACTATGAAAGCGTCATTGTAGTTCTAAAGAGAAAGAATTCTGAAGATAAGCCACTCTATTGAAAGAAATGATAAGTTGTTTTGGGCTTGATTATGAGGCGTCGCATAAGATTATAATAACAATTGAAATACAATGAATTCAGTTTGGATTAGTGCCTTAGGGTTGTGTGGAGCCTCAATAATAGGTTCTGTCATTGG
Organism: uncultured Prevotellaceae bacterium; assembly: GCA_900557555.1. GTDB lineage: Bacteria > Bacteroidota > Bacteroidia > Bacteroidales > Bacteroidaceae > UBA6382. The sequence continues at coordinate 13,250 of USTH01000004.1, forward strand.
GTATTTTGTGAAAGACATGCCTCATCGTTGGAACGATGCGGTGTTGGGTTATTGTGCTGGCATTATGCTTGCAGCTTCTACTGTAGGACTCATTCTGCCAGCAGTTGAGGCGGTGGAAGGCTATGCGGTGTGGCTTGTGGTGGGAGGCGTCATTTGCGGAGGACTGTTCCTGAATCTGTTGGATATGGTAACTCCTCATCTTCACACCATCACGGGACTTGATGCAGAAGTTCACCGCAACAACCGCTCTCTCAACAGGGTGTTGCTGTTTGTGCTTGCAATAGCCCTGCACAAACTTCCAGAGGGACTTGCGGCGGGAGTAAGCATGAATGAAACAAGCGGAATGGGCTGGACAGTATCGTTTGGCCTGGCGTTGCAGAATGTGCCAGAGGGTATGGTCATCATCGCTCCGCTACTCGTGGCTGGAGTGTCACGTTGGCGCACCTTTGCCATTTCGGTTGCTATAGGTTTGCTGGAGGTGGCAGGTGTCTGGATAGGCTATGGTGTGGGTACTGTTATGGGCGTATTGCTGCCTGCGCTTCTTGGTTTCGCTGGCGGAGCCATGCTGTATGTCACATCAGATGAGATGATACCCGAAACCCATGCTCATGGCTTTCAGAAGCAGGCAACCTATGCCTTGCTGTTTGGCTTTTTGACTCTGGTATTGTTAGAGCGCATCACGATATGAATGATTGCAGGTCGGTCAGTGGCAATACTGTTGTTCCAAATCGGTCATTAGGTTGTAAATGACATCTTTCTTGTTACTTCTTATTGCCTTTTGTTTTTATAAGGCATCTGCTGCTGTTGTTTTCAGCTCAAAATAGCTCGCTATTATTCCGTAAAACGACAAGCAACATCTGCTCTTCTAAAAGATCAGAATACAACAAGTCCTAACAACCGGATTGGGATTATTTCGCCGCTCCTTTTTTGTTGCTTAGGTCGATTCTTGCAGACTGTAGAATGGCGTGGGCGTTTCTGATGCGCTGTCTGCTTGGTTTAGGCGAGTCGGTAAGTATGGTGCCAGAAGTGAGATCTTCAACGGTTGCGCCAGTAGAGTCGATGAAACATACGCCGCGGTTAAAGGTGTGTGTGGCACAGGGATAGGTATAGGTGCGGCTGAACACATCGCGGCTGAACGTGAATTGGCTGTGGCTGATGCCCAGTTGTCCCAGTAGGGTGGCCGCAAGGTCTGTCTGGTTACAGATGCGGTTTTCTGTATAGTGCGACTTTACTGCGCCTCCAATCCACAACAGGGGGATATGGTACTTTTGTATGTTGCTTTCTGTGATGTCTTCGGGGTATGTGATGCCGTGGTCGGGAATGATAACCAGTAGCAGATTGTTCCATATAGGAGATTTCTTCAGGCGTCTGACCAGTGTGCCGATACAGTCGTCAAGATATGCCATGGAGTTTGCTATAGGGTCATTCTTTATACGGTGGTATGGCACCTGCCAGTCCTCATGGCTCGCCAATGTCTGACAAGTGATAAAGAAAGGTTTGTCAGTGTTGTGGAGGTGTGTGATTCGGTTGTATAAGGTGTCGAGTACAATGTGGTCGGTCACGCCCCAAGAGTGTGTTTTTCTGACGGAACGGGGGAAGTGTTCGTCTCCCATCACTTTGCCATATCCGGTAGCGAGCAAATAACTGTTGGCGTTGGTGAAGTTTTTGTCACCCCCATAGAGGTATGCTGTGGTGTAGCCTGCGCCTGAAAGCGAACGTGCAATGGAGGGCAGACGGCCAGCTTCCTCGCTCATCTTCATAACCGAGAAGTCAGGAAAGCTGGGGTAGCCACTGAAAGTACAGACTGTTCCGCGGTCGGTGCGGTAGCTGTTGGCGTAGCATTGCGTAAAGACGACACCTTCGTTAATAAGCTGGTTGATATTTGGGGTGATGTTTGGAACACCTCCGAGCGGTTCCACAAAGGCGGCACTTAGTCCCTCCATAAATACAAGCACGATGTCAGGTCTGTCGGTCTTGAGCATTTTTTGTGGGCTGATGCTTTGCGTGGAGTATTTAAGGGCTTTGAAAACCTGTTTGCATTCTGTTGGGCTATAAAATCTGTAGAGTTTGTTCAGGGCGTGATTTTTAGCAATGGAATAGAAAAGGCTGAAAGCCGGATTTACGGCAGAGTGGTTGAGAAACGGGTTGGAGGAGTAGTAGGCGTAGCCAGTGTTCATAGTGGAACGTCCGACGCCACCTCTGATGGCAAGAAACATCAGTCCTCCGATGACAATGAAGAGTGAGAGGGTGCGAACTTTCTTGATGCAGGGTGCAAGATGCCACATTGTAACCTTATATAATGTAAACAGCATCAGTCCGCAAACGACTGTGGCGAGCAGCAGGGTCACGACAAGGAACACAGTTGAGATATTGCCTGTTATGTTGGCAGAACGTCCCATGTAGTTGAAGATGGTAGCGTCAAGCTTGAATTGCCAGAAATCATATAAGATGCAGTCGCTGATAAGAATAATGGTCATGATGGGGGCGATGATGCAACTGTAAGCAAAGAATATGATGTTGATGTAGTGCTTGGCAGTCCAGATAGAGATTATGCATAAAAGCCATGGTACGGTGGCAATATATGACACTGTAGCGAGGTCTTGTGGAAAGCCGTGAGCAATAACGTTAAGGTAGTCAGAGGCGTTGAGGTGTCTGTTGTCTGCATTATATAACATGAATGCCATCTTCATGATTACAAAGGTGGCGAGTAATGTGAGGGAGAATAAGAATAGTAGCCGTAGGCGTTGTTTCATGTGTGGTGTTGTTCAGTACCAAAGGGTGATGAGAGATTGCGGCATGACGGTTTTCCTACAGTTGCTGCATGTCGTTGAGCCGTTTGTAGTAGTTGCCGAGCCTAATGAGTTCATCATGTGTGCCACTTTCAACAATATGTCCTTCGTGCAGCACATAGATGCGGTCTGCATTCTTGATGGTTGACAGACGGTGGGCGATGGCTATTGTTGTGCGTGTTTTCATGAGTCGTTCGAGGGCTTCTTGCACGAGACGTTCACTCTCTGTGTCAAGGGCAGATGTTGCCTCATCGAGAATGAGGATTGGCGGGTTCTTGAGTATTGCCCGCGCAATGCTGATGCGCTGACGTTGACCGCCCGAGAGGCGACATCCACGGTCACCCACGTTAGTGTTGTAGCCTTGTTCCATTTCCATGATGAATTCGTGGGCGTTGGCTATCTTGGCGGCTTCGGTCACCTGCTCCATGGTGGCGTTGTCTACGCCGAAAGCAATATTGTTGAATACGGTGTCGTTGAACAGTATGGCCTCTTGGTTTACGTTGCCTATGATGGAGCGCAGTGAGTGAATGGAGAGGTTGCGTATGTCTCGGCCGTCAATGAGTATTTGACCGGCTTCTACATCGTGGTAGCGTGGTATGAGGTCTACCAGGGTTGACTTGCCCGATCCCGACTGCCCCACGAGGGCGATGGTCTGGCCCTTGTGTATGGTGAGGTTAATATCGCTCAATATTTTCTTTGTCTCATTGTAGCTGAAGTCAACGTGCTTAAACTCGATGCCGTATTCAAGGTCTTTGATGAATTCGGGGTTGGCGTTTTCCTTTATGCTGTTTTGGGCATATAGAATTTTATTTATCCTTTCCATTGATGCCATGCCTTTCTGAATGCTGTAGCCAGCTTTTGAGAGGTCTTTGAGCGGTTGCAGAATGGTGTAGAGGATTACCAGATAGTAGATGAATGTGCTGGCGTCAATGGGTGAGTTGCCGGAGAAGATGAGATAGCCGCCGAACCACAGTACAACGACAATCATACAAGTGCCGAGAAATTCACTTACGGGGTGTGCCGCTGCCTGGCGTATAGCCACCCTCAATGAGGCGTTGCGGAACTCGTTGTTGACCTTTTCAAAGCGCTTGTCCATTTTCTTCTCGGCTATGAACGCCTTGATGATACGTAGTCCTCCGAGAGTTTCCTCTATCTGGCTTATGCCGTCACTCCATTTTGATTGTGCGTAGAGCGATTTCGCTTTCAGTTTCTTGCCGATGCGTCCGATGCCCAGTGCCATAAACGGCACCACAAGCAGGGTAAACAGAGTCAGCTCCCAGCTTATAACAAACAAGGTTGAGAGATATATTACAATGAAAATGGGATTCTTGACTATCATATCAAGCGATGATGTGATAGAAGCATCCACTTCGTTGACATCGGTACTTACCCTTGCCAGAATGTCACCTTTGCGCTCTTCAGAGAAGAACGATAGAGGCAGGTGCAGTATCTTGCGGTAAATGTCAGTGCGTATGTCTCTTACCACGCCAGTGCGCAGAGGCATAAGACAGGCAGAGCCGCCGAAATATGTGGCAGTCTTTAACAGTGTAAGTACAGACAGAACCAGACCCAACAGAAGCAGTGTGGTGGCTGGGCCGTAGGTGTCTATCATCACTTGTGAATAGTAGTAACCGTTGTTTTTTGCAGTGTCAAGCAAGTCGCCTGTGCTCCATTCGATGAATTGGTATCTCTCTGTGTTGACCTTGAAGAGTATCTGCAGTATCGGCAGCAGTACCGTAAACGAGAAAACGTTGAACAGGGCTGCCAGAATGTTCATGGCAAAAGTGCCGGCTATGTATCGTTTGTATCGGGCAAAATATTTGCCCATGAGATGAAAGAAATCTTTCATTTGTTCTTATTATGTGGTTTAGGTGTATGTCTTTTTCGCTGGCCGTAGTCTGGTGTGTCTACGCTACAGCTATACAGTGGACCGATATCAAGACGGGCGGGTTATTTGCGTCCGAAGTCGGCAGGGATTTCGCCCCATTGTTCAGTGTGCCATTTGAGTAGCTGAATATCGTTGTCGGGGTTCTCGCGTAGCCATTTCTCGGCGCGCCCGATAAGTTCGTAGACTTCCGCGCTTTTTGGCGTACGTTTCAGTTTGGTTTTGCACTTCTTCGCTTTAATCCATAACAGGGCGTTGCGGCTGTCGCTGTAGATGGGTAGTTTCGTGCCCAGGCGCTTCTGCAGGGCAAGGGCGTGTACGATGGCAAGAAACTCACCGATGTTGTTGGTGCCGTAGAGTGGGCCGAGGTGGAACAGTCTGGCTTTGCTCTGCACGTCAACACCCTGATACTCCATCATTCCGGGATTACCACTGCATGCAGCGTCAACAGCGTAGGCGTTTTGTATCACTTCGACAGGCAAATGGCCATCGAGACTTTTTGGCTTTGGGGTGCGGCTGATTGTTGGTGCGGGGTGGCTGAATGCCAGTTGCGCCTCTTCCATGGTAGGGTAGGCTTTGTAGCGTGCTTCCTTGACACCCATGACCTGTGCTTTGCAATCGTCCCAAGTGAGATATACTCCGGGCTTATTGCCGCTCCATACAACATAGAACTTTGGTTTTGTTTTCGTCATTTTCTTTGGTGTGATGGTGGTAATGAGGAAGTCAGAGGGTGTAGCCGTTGACTCGTGAAACGGCTTTTACATTGTCTGCTACATGCGTTCGGGGACTTCGATGCCGAGAACTCTCATGCCAGTGCGTATGATGTTGGCGGTCTGTTGCGACAGAACCAGTCTGAGATTGCGTTTCCCCTGGTTTTCTTCGCCAAGGATAGAGTAGTCGTGGTAAAACTGGTTATATTCTTTCACCAGGTCATAACAGTAATTGGCAATAGCGCTTGGGCTGTAGTCGTTGGCGGCTTGCCCGATTATTGCAGGGAAGCTTGATAATTTTTGTATGAGGCGCTGCTCCTTTTCGTTAACGGGGGTGTCGGTTGCCAGTGTGTCGGGAATGTCAGCCCCGCCTTTACGCAGCACGGAGCGTATGCGTGCGTAGGTATATTGTATGAATGGGCCAGTGTTGCCGTTGAAGTCAATGCTCTCGGCAGGGTTGAACAACATATTCTTGCGTGCGTCAACCTTTAGCAGGAAGTACTTTAAGGCACCGAGACCCACAATTCGTGCAATCTCTTGTGATTCTTCTGGTTCCATGTCCTTGAATTTGCCCAGTTCCTCGCTTGTTTGTCCGGCCGTCTTTATCATCTCGCTGATAAGGTCGTCGGCATCAACAACCGTTCCTTCGCGGCTCTTCATCTTGCCATCAGGCAGCTCTACCATGCCGTATGAGAAGTGTACAAGGTCCTTCCCCCATTCAAAGCCCAGTTTGTCAAGAAGAATGGAGAGAACTTTGAAGTGGTAGTTTTGCTCGTTGCCGACCACGTAGACCATCTTGTCGATGGGGTAATCGTTGAAGCGCAGTTTGGCGGTGCCTATGTCTTGTGTCATGTAGACAGATGTGCCGTCAGAGCGGAGCAATAGTTTTTCGTCAAGACCTTCAGGGCGCAAATCTGCCCACACGGAGCCATCTTCGTGGCGTGTGAAAAGTCCTTTTTTGAGTCCGTCCTCCACTTCTTTCCTGCCCACGAGGTATGTGTCAGACTCATAGTATATCTTGTCAAACGAAACTCCCAGAGCCTTGTATGTCTCGTCAAAGCCTTTGTAGACCCAGCTGTTCATCTTCTTCCACAACGCACGAACTTCGGGGTCGCCCTGCTCCCACTTTACGAGCATTCTGTGGGCTTCCTTGATGAGAGGAGCTTCTTGTTTTGCTGTCTCCTCGTCCATGCCTTGGGCCTGCAGCTGCTTTATTTCCTCGCGATAGTGCTTGTCGAAGGCCACGTAGTAGTCGCCTATGAGGTGGTCGCCCTTTTTGCCCGATGTCTCTGGGGTTTCTCCGTTGCCCCATTTGAGCCATGCCAGCATAGACTTGCAGATATGTATGCCGCGGTCGTTGACAATGTTGGTCTTGACAACACGGTTGCCGGCAGCCTCAAGTATCTGGCTCAAAGCCCAGCCCAGCAGATTGTTGCGCACGTGGCCGAGGTGAAGGGGCTTGTTGGTGTTTGGCGAAGAGTATTCTATCATTACCAGCGGCGAAGTCTCGGCAGGTTTTTTTGTGCCATAGTCTGGAGTAGCAGCAATGTTGTTAAGCACCGAAACCCAGTAGGCGGACGAGATGCTGAGATTGAGAAATCCTTTGAAAACGTTGAACTTCTCTATTGCAGGTTCGTTTTCCGTAAGCCAGGTTCCGATTTCCTGTGCTGTGTCTTCAGGCTTCTTGTGCGAGACCTTGAGTAGCGGAAACACCACCAGAGTAATGTGTCCTTCGAATTCCTTCCTTGTCTTCTGGAGTTGTGCCATGTCGGGCTCTATAGTTGCACCATAAAGGGCTTCTACGGCTTTGATGACGGCCGCCTGTGTAATTTCTTCTATATTCATCTGATGTTAATCGTTTTTGCGTAGTTGTAGAATGCTTATTTCTATGCGATTACGATAGAATATGCTGTTATAGCGTGCAAATTTACCGCTCTTTTGCCTAAATGCCAAAAGAAAGGCAGAAAAACTCACTCTCCATCGTTTCAGCACATGTTGTTTAACCCAAATCGGTCGTTAATGACATTTTTTTTGTTACTTCTTATTGCTTTTTTTATAAGGTGTCTGTTGCTTGTTTTTTAGTTTAATATGGCCCGCGATTATTCGCTAAAAAGACAAGCAACATCTGCCCTCCTAAAAAATTAAAACCCAAAAAGTCCTAATGACCGAATTGGGTTTAGACCTCCTCGGGGTGGTGCGCCCAAACGGGCCACGGGAAGAAAATTGCCGAAAAGTTTGTTTGTTTGCCAAAAAACATGTAATTTTGCACCCGCTCATTGTTATGGAGCTAATAACGTATTTATTATTAACAAATTACAAAAACACAGTAAGACTTATGAATCAGTATGAAACCGTTTTCATTTTGACTCCCGTTTTGTCTGATGACCAGATGAAGGAAGCGGTTGGTAAGTTCAGAAATTATCTTACAGAGCATGGTGCAGAAATTCTCTATGAGAACAACTGGGGCATGCGCAAGCTGGCTTACAACATCAACAAGAAGTCAAGTGGCTTCTACGTAGAGTTTGGCTTTAAGGCCGATCCTGCACTTATCAGCAAACTTGAAATCAATTATCGTCGTGACGAGCGTGTAATCCGCTTCCTCACTGTAAAGATGGACAAGAATGCGGCTGCTTATGCCGCAAAGCGTCAGTCACTTAAAACCAAGGAGGACTAAATTATGGCAGCAGACAAGAATGAAATCAGATATTTGACAGCTCCCTCAATTGATGTAAAGAGGAAGAAATACTGTCGCTTTAAGAAAAGCGGTATCAAGTATATTGACTATAGAGATCCCGAATTCCTCAAGAAGTTCTTGAACGAGCAGGGACGCATCCTTCCACGTCGTATTACCGGCACCTCTCTGAAGTATCAGCGTCGTGTAGCTCAGGCAGTGAAAAGAGCGCGCCATCTTGCGTTGCTTCCATTTGTAACCGATTTGATGAAATAATAAAAGAGGAGGACACATTATGGAAATTATATTGAAAGAAGACATTATCGGTCTGGGTTTCAAGAACGATATCGTAACAGTAAAGAACGGTTACGCAAATAACTACCTCGTTCCGATGGGCAAGGCTATTCCTGCATCAGAGTCAGCTAAGAAAGTGCTGGCTGAGGACCTTCGCCAGAAGGCTCACAAACTTGCCAAGATTAAGGAAGAAGCAGAAGCTCTTGCAGCCAAGATTAACGCTGTTCCAGCTCTTGTTATTCCGATGAAAGTGAGCGCAACAGGCACCATCTACGGTTCTGTAACTAACGTTCAGATTGCCGAAGGTCTCGCCGCCAATGGCGTTGAGGTTGACAGAAAGAAGATTGTTCTTTCTGATGTTAAGGAAGTAGGCACTTACAGTGCTGTAGTGAAGTTGCACAAGGAAGTTTCTGCAACAGTCAACTTTGAGGTTGTCGCAGAAGGTGCATCAGAAGCATAAAAAATCTCTTCATATCGTTTATGGATGAGGCTGTGTCAAAAAATGGCGCAGCCTCTTTCCTTATCCGCAGTTCCGCGCATCGCAGAGCTGCTTTTTTTGTTTTTTAACGCAATATGGCCATCGTAGTTATGGTAATGGCGAAGCCCTGCTTGAAGAACGTGACAGATTGAGGCAGCCTCAGTATGACTCGGCGGCATGGTGCGTTGTGAAAAAATCAGCGAAACAAGACTTGAAGTGGCTCACGTCGCGCTGTTTTCACATTCTGCTAACTAGTGGACTATTGTCCGCTAAGTTAGCAGACAATAGTCCACTAAGTTAGCTGACACTGGTCCACTAGTTAGCAGAATGACTTTTGTTGAGTTCGTGGCGTTGCAAAACCGTTGCGGAGCGTTGTTGTGTGTGCTTGTTGTAAGATGTAATCAAGATTGAATTATGTGGAGCGTTCAGAGCAGCAGTGTCAAGATTATGACCGATTTGGGTTTATGACTGTATGCCCTTTTTTGTTTGCGATGTGAGACTGCCACGGAAATCTTGCGTCATGAACTTCGAGTGAGTGCAAAAAAGTGTTTGTGTAGCTTTTCGGACTGCCTCGTTTTTATTAAATTTGCCACATAATGACAATGTGAAACAGAGTGGCTGCATGAAACGAATTATTTATATCATTTTCCTGGTGCTTGCAACGGGCGTGGGCGCACAGACTCCCAAGTCCAGCACGTCGCACAAGGCATCATCAACAACTTCTGTTCGCCGAAAGGCCGCACCGCAGAGCCGGCAATGCACGACGCAGCAGAGACGGCCAGTATACAGAGATGTGACCTACATAATCAACGGCAATGTCAATGGGTATGCAGACGGTGAATGGGCAAGGCTGTGTATTCCTACTGCGCACGGATTGCAGGCTCATGACTCAGTGCAGGTAAAGGATGGCAAGTTCCACTTTAAGGGCATGACCAAAAACGTACCGCATATGCAGTATGTCACCATCGGTGAGGGTATGCAGAAAAACATCACCGAGGTGTTGCTTGAGGAGGGTACGATTACGATGCAACTTTTCGCAGGAGAAAAGAAAGACCGGGTAACCGGCACAACCCACAATGACATATACACGCCCTACCGCGACAGCATTAATGATGTCTATACCAAGCTGTATGCCTGTCTTGTTGAGGAGATGAAACTCTCTAACTCCAAAGAAGATAGAGAAGCCTATCAGGCTGGAGCCGATATGCTTAGAAAAAAAATCGTTGATGTAAGCTATGATTACGCCAACAAGAACATGACTAATTGGGTGGGTGTATATCTTTTTGCCGAATACTACAAGCGTTTTACCCTGCAGCAAAACAAAAATCTTCTGACAAAAATGTCACGGAAATATGGCAATCTTCCCATTACGGCGGAGATTCGCAAATATGTAAACCAGCAAAAACCTTGATAGCTAATCTTCCCTGTTTGTAGAGACTGGTGGTGGGGGCTATTTCAGAAACGGGTATGCTGTCATGTTTTTTTATGGGCTGTCATGCTTTGACCGCCACTACAGATAAAAACAATATCTTTTTTTATGATACTATGAAGCGAATACTTTTTTTTACGACAATGCTTATGGCAGGTATTGCCTCTGCCTTTGCTCAGGGTTACTCGGTGCGTGGCACTGTAAATGCCGGTTTTAACGGTAAGAACATTTATCTTGCCACATACAATAAGGGAAAGTGGATTAAAAACGACTCTGCCGTGATTAAGGACAATAAATTCACGTTTGACGGCAAAGTTGAGGTGCCAGACATCAGCTATCTGCTTTATGAAGAGGGTGAAAAGACCATGTGTAGCGACTTTGTGCTGGAAAACTCGGTAATCGCCCTAAATGTTACTATCGGTGAAGGTCTTGAACTCATGGCAATGGGCACCAAGGCAAACGATGCCTTCTCGCAGTACAAAGAGGCGTTGGCCAGATACCGTGAAAAGGCAAGACCCATACAAGAGCGGATAGAAAAAAGCAGTGACAAGGTCTTGAGAGACAGTCTGGTTGCAGAGCTTTATTCCCTCGGTGATGACGTAGAGACGCAGCTGGAGTCCATTTGCGTTGCCAACAAAGGCAATTTCACCGGGCTGTATTTGGCACAGAACTTCTATACCCGCTGGCAGCCGGCACGTGCCAAACAGTTCCTTGCTGAGATGCCGCAAGACCTTCGTACTCTAAAAATCTACCGTGACATGGAGAGTCACCTGTTGCAGATAGAGATGACTGCCGAGGGCAAAACTTTCGTTGATATCAAGGCCAGTACACCAGAGGGAAAGGAGTTGAGACTGTCAGACTTTGTCGGCAATGGCAAGGTGGTGTTGGTGGATTTCTGGGCCAGCTGGTGCAGACCCTGCATGATGGAGATGCCCAATGTGGTTAAGGCATATGAACTTTTCAAGAGCAAGGGGCTGGAAATTGTTGGTGTGTCACTCGACAACAAAAGTGAAGCGTGGAAGAAGGCTCTTGCCGAACAAAAGATGACATGGCCTCAAATGAGTGACCTCAAAGGTTGGGATAGCGAAGTGGCAAAAGCTTATGCTGTCAAGGGTATTCCCGCTACCGTGTTGATTGACAAGGAAGGGAAAATAGCCGCTCGCGACCTACGTGGGACTGACCTGCTGAGGAAGATTGAAGAACTGCTGAAATAAGTCGCAACAGGAGACTGCTGGCATGTTTGTGCAGTTGATGTGGTTGTTACTTCACGTCAGTTGTCTTTATTTGCCTTTTCTTATCACTGTCACGGTGTCTGCATCTACATAGAATGACGTGACGGCAGAAGCGTCGAGGTTGTCAAATTCCTGCGGAGATGACATAATGCCACCTTTCCCCGCTCCCGACGTGCCGCTGTTGGTGCGGATTGCACCATTGCACAAAGCCACGTCCCAATCGGTGCGTTTTTGCCATGATTTCTCGGCATCTATATCGCCCAGATCGCTTGTACCTACGGTCTTGCCGTCAGACAATGAGATATATGTCCATGTGTCTGGCAGAATACTGACGCTCATCACATTGGCAGTAGAAACAGAGTTCTCGCCACCACCATCGCTGCACGAGGCGATAGCCAAGAGCGATATCGCCCAAACGAATACTTTGCTTATTTTTTGCATCTTGCGCATATTATAGTCTTTATTCATAGCGAATGTCAAGCGACTGTCCGTCAGGTGACATGTTGCCGAATTTCATTTTCTTAGTTTTGCCATCGGCGGTGCGGATAACAAACGTACGTGAGGAAACTGTGCCATTCTCTACATATTTGTAAGGCGATGCCGACACTGTGTAGCTACTCTTGCGATTGTCAGATGGCTGCACATAGAAGGCTGTGACACCAGGCTTTACGGCAGTGGGCAGAGCAGATGACACGCACTTGTACTCTACGGGCTCCGCACCACGATAGTCAACAAGCGACACAGCCTCCACCGTTCCGTCACCCACGGTCTTGCCAATGGCCGCCTTCTTCACGGCAAGAAAGAACACGTCGCCATCGGCACTCTCTGCCGTCACACCGTTTGATGCATCAATGGCAATCTCTATTTCATTGCCAAGATACTGTCCCTGCATGGGGTGGTCGCCACCGGCATTGAAAAAGGCCTGGGCATAGGAGTATTGTGGTGTGGAGGTTGTGTTGCCATCGGTGCGGAATGCAGTGCCGAACGACAGGTCATTGCGCGAGTTGTATTTAATCTTAACTTTGAACACAGCCTTTGGCTCGTATGTGGTGACACGCACCGCCTGCATCTGGCTTGACAGACTGAGGTCGGTGTGCTGGTGGTCGGTGAAGAACCAGTAGGGCAGATAGAAACGGCCTTTGTCGTGAGAGAACGTACCCCACGAGTTGCACACAATGAACGCCCCCTTATGCATCTTGCCATCGGGGTCGTTGAATTCAACGAGGTCATCATAGCCCACGATAGTCATGGCATGCGCCCCAGTGGTGGCCAGTTGGGTGAGCAGTGAGTGATAGCCCGTTTTTGAGGGGCCATCATAATGGTCGTTGATAGTCCATCCGCTTGACTGCGATGAGAACGTAAGCAGACCGCCCGTGGCACTGCCATCGGCTGCATCGTAGAGCCAGCGTTTGAGCGCTGCTATGTCGGCCGCGTTGAACTCCAGTATCTCCTTCACCCTATAGTGCATGGCTCTGAGATACTTGTCGTATCCCGTGGCCCAGCGAAATTGGTACAGCCCAGAGTTGCCATAGTCTGATTCGGTCATCATCCCGTAACGTTGCGCAAGATAAAAACCCTGCTCAGCAAAGCCGCCCTGGTCTTCGCCATCGTTGAGCATGTTCCATGAGAACTTGTAGGCGAAACGGTTGTCGGCAGAGGCTGACGCATTGCGGTCGAGCAGACGGTTGATTTCATAGGTGAACACATACCCTATGCTTGAAGCTTGGGCACAAGAGCCTCCATCTTGATTGATGATGGGTGGGAAAAACTTGTTCTTTGAGTTGTCTACTGCCAATGGAAGTGTTACGCCGGATGCGTCCACACGTATGGACTTCATCATGGAGCGGATGTGGCGCACCTCTGGTGTAACCTTGGGGGTTGGGTAGGCCCTGCGTGTCAAGGTCTGCGCCCCTGCCACTGTTGAGAGCAGCATGAGAAACAGAAATATCGACTGTCGTGTTTTCATATTCACAATGTTAAACCCAAATCGGTCATTAGGTCGTAAATGACATTTATTGTTGTTACTTCTTATTGCCTTTTGTTTTTTATAAGGCACCTGATGCTTGTTTTTAGCTCAAAATAGCCCGCTATTATTCCCTAAAATGACAAGCAACATCTGCTCTCCTAAAAAACGAAACACAATAAGTCCTAACGACCGATTTGGGTTAAAGGTTTTCCTCTCCCCTTACTTATGCTTTAGCCTTGCGATGGTCTTGCGAGCCTCTTCTCTCACGGCCTCACTGTAATGCGTGTCGGTGACAATTGGGCTTATGGCCTCAATCATGCGTGGCACCATATAAGAAAAAGGATGCCAGCCGAGCATCTCAAGCAAGGCCACCTGTGTGTCGGCATCAGCCTTTGGGAGGTAGTTGAGCACAGTTGGTATGGTGGCGTGGGCCATGTAGTTGCGTGTCTGGCGTATCAGTTGCAAGCGTTGCTTTGCTGTTTTGGTCGTGTCGGCAATCTGCATTATATCAGCTACCCACCTGTCGGCCCCACGCTCTATGGTTCGCTTAATTATACTACGCACGCTATCCTTCTGTGTGAAGCAAACCCCTGGGTCATCAAACTGCCGTGCGAATTCCTCAAGCAGTTTGTCTTTGGGGAATACGGTGAGGTCGCTGATGGCGTTGAAGTTGCAGCGGTCGGAGGTGTTGTTGGTGATGCATATCTTGATGAGGGCCGGGATGAGTCTCTCGTCTCCGCTCTTGCCTATGAGTCGTATGGCCTGACGCTGCACCTGTTCGTGGCTGTCTTGCGAAGCCTCTTTCAGTACTTCAATGAAATTATCATCACCAATAAGTGCAATCTTATCCAATGCTTGAAGACGAACGGTGGCAAACGGTGAGGTTTCGTAGATGTCGCGCAGTTGTGCAGATGTCAGCAGACCTTGGCGGCACAGGTGTTCAATGGCCAGCGACTGGATGTCGGGATGGTCATTGCGCAACAACTTCTTCCATACCGATGGTCTGTCCTCGTGGATGATGTGCCCAAGGTTGAGTGCAGGTTTTTCAGCAGGAGTGAAACGGTAGGTTGGGTCACCGATGATGTGCGACTCAAGATACGTGCTGTAGCGCACGATGTCGCCCACGCAGCCCCCGTTGCTTATCAGTCCGAGCAGTCGGTCATTCCACTTGTCTTGGAGAACGTTCACCGAGTTGGCTATGCACACCACGGTGCGCCCTGGTTGAAACAGATATTCGTTGGCAATGCAGTCGTCTTTGTGGAATGAGCCACAAAAGCAGGCGTCAATCACCACCACTGGCACGTTAGGTTTATAGTTGTGGCCCTTGAAATCCTCAAGATGCAAGTCGGCGGCAGCCTCGGCCAGTGAGTCTTGCTCGGCCAGTTTCGGGTCGAGTGCATCGGTCAGCCACGACTGTGGCAAGTCGAATTTCTTCTCCAACACCATGCGCAGCGAGTCAGCGTTTTTGCCGCGCTGTTTGGCTTCATATATATGCTCGCGACAATAGCGTATGACGAAGTCTTTGGCTTCGCGCACTGTTCTCGGCTTGACAAGGTTGTTGAGATATTGCGTATCCCAGTATCCATGATGGTGAAGCACGGCGAGGTCGAGGTCAGTGCGCATCAGCTCGTCCATGAGCATGGTCTTGATGGGGTTGCGATCGCTGTGGTCGAGATATCCGATGCGGTTGGTGCGGCCCTTCAGCTCGGGGAAGTGTTCAAAGTATGAGCTTTTTTCGTCAATGCGTGCCACCTTCGACTCGCTGATATAACCGTGTCCGCTGAAATAGAACATCTGCTGTAGGTGACGCTGGTGGCGCTTCTCCTCCACAAGTTTGGTGAGATAGGCACGTAGTTTCTCGTAACGCGATGTGCCTCCGGCATCAGTGGGCCGTATGCGCCCGCTATAGATGGTGGGTTGCAGGTTCTGTCGGCTGTCGGCTGTGAGCGAGTAGTAAAAATAAGGTTTCTCGCCGTCCTTGCCGAGTGGGCGGAACTTCAATCCGAAGTCGTCATAGAATCGGTCACTTGGTACCGACGACTCGCGACGGTCGCGGCTCTGGTCCATCTTGAACGCACTGGTCATGTGTTGTGCATCGCGCACCATGGCCACCGGTATGTCGCCAACAAGCACGGCTCCAATCACGGGATCCTGCTTTTGAGCATGCATGCGGATGAGAGTGGCGCGAATGCTGTCGGGCACCTGCCAGTGGTCAATGACGATGTATGATTTCATGCCGTGCAGTTGTTCCACAGCCGAGGCGTAGGCATCGACCTGCACCTTAGCCTCTTGGTAGCTTTTCTGATCGATGACTATGGCAAAGCCGTCGCGTGCCTGCGTATTAATTACGGTGGCAACAGTAGCCACCAGGGATAATAATGTTCTCTTATAGTTCATCTTTTTTTGATTTGATAAGTTTATATCTAATTCAAGATTCTTTTCATGGTTTTCTTAGCCTCATCCCTCACATCTTGCGGCAGAGTCATGTCGGCCTCAATCTTGCGAGCTGCCTCAAGACACACGTTGGAGGTGTAGGCCATGTGGTGCCAACCCATCACGTCAAGCAGAGTCTTCCGTATGTCATTATCTCTGCAGCGTAGTGCGTAGTCGGCAACAATCGGAAGTAGGTAAGCGGGACAATAGATGCGCATGTATCCTGCTTGCCGGAGGGCATGTTTCTTGTCAAGACTGTCATGGCAAAGGTCAAGAATGTCGGTATCCCAACGTGCCCCCATCTTCTCCACTTGGCTGCGAATGGCGTTGCAGAACGAGTCGGGCTTAGTCAGTAGTATCTCTCTGTTACATAATTCCTTGTCTACCGCTTCTGCCAGTTTCTGCTTGTCAAAAAACTGTATTGCCTGGTAGGCATTGAAGGCCACACGTTTCGAAAGGTTTGGGCGTGTGAGCAGACGTGCGAATGCAGGAATGAGCATTGGACTGCCACTCTTCGCCATCTGGTTAACGGCAAAGCGCTGTAGCATCTCGTAGTTGTCGTTGAGTGCTGTTGTTATTGCATCGTTGAGGACAGGCGATTTGCGGTTGCATAACATAGTGAACGCTTGGAGGCGCACTGTGGCAAGCGGTGATGTGTGGAGTGTGCGGAGCAACGCCTTATCGGTGTAATGTGACGCATGCTCAAGCATGTCACGACACAGAAGGTCGGCAGAGCCTTTGGCTGGCGGTGTAGATAGAAATGTGAACGTGGGGTCACCAATGACATGCGACTCAAGGTAGGCCGTGTGTTGGTTTATGTAGCCCACGCTGACGCCACATGCCAACAGTCCGATGTAGCGGTCGTACCACTTGTCTTGGATGATGTTTACGCTGCCAGCCAATGTGGCAACGGTGCCTCCGTTGCGGAAGATATACTCGCTGGCAATGCAGTTGTCGCGGTGGAACGAGCCGTTGAAACAGGCATCGAACACCACGCAGCGAGCATTGGGCCGAAAGTTGCTGTGCTCAATCTCTGTGAACGTCAGATTGTCGTTGGTGCGCATGTTGAGATATTGCGTATCCCAATCACCGTGGTGGTGGAGCATGGCCAGACTGAGATCAGACCGCATAAGTTCGTCCATCACACGGAATCTTATCGGCGAGGCATCGTCATAGTCGATATAACTGAATGCGTCTGGTTGTGCAGCCAGCTGTGGGAAATGCTCCAGAAGCCCCCGGAACTCATCGATGTGGGCCGGCTTCGACTCAGATATGCTGCCGTCGCCGGTAAACACGAACACTGAATTTAAGTTCTCTGCATTTTCCTTTGCCCTTGTGGCCTTGCGCAGATAGGCACGTAGTTTGTCGTAACGCGAGATGCCACCAGCGTCGGTTGGCCTGATGCGCCCGCTGAATATGTCAGGCTTTACTTGTTGGTTACCATCGGCAGAGAGCGAGTAGTACCAATAAGGTTGTTCCGAATCCTTGCCGAGCGGCTTGAACCTCAGTCCGAAATCATCATAGAACCTGTCGCTTGGCACGGACGATTCGCGGCGGTCATGGTTCTGGTCCATCTTGAAAGCTGAAGTCAGATGCTGTGCATCGCGCACCATCGGCACTGGTATATCACCTATGAACACGGCACCAACGATGGCATCACGCTTGTTGCTGTGCAAGCTGATGAGTTGTGAGCGTATGCTGTCAGGCACTTGCCAGCGGTCTACAACCACATACACCTTGTAATTCTGCCTTTGTTCCAGAGCCCGCACGTAACCGTCAAGCTCAGTGCGGGCACTGTCGTAGCTCACGGCATCAATGACCACGGCTACACCGTCTCTTGACGTGGCGGGCAATGCGGCCAAGCAGAAAAGGACGGTAAGGCAATATGACTTGAATTTTTTTTTCATGAAAAAAGACTTTTCGAATCTCACTTAAAAGTTCATATATACGCCCAGTTCGCCATGAGTGAGCGATGTGGATTTTAGATAGGCACAATACTGTGCATCATCTTTGTAGAGTGTTGACAATACCTTGCCGTACAGACCCAGACGCACGGCCTTGGCTACATGGAAATTATAGTCGACGGAGCCACCGATGCGCAGTCGCTTGGCCGAGGAATACTCAAATCGTCGTGTTACGTAAACGCCCGTTATGTCATCAGTGCCCGAGACGTTTGTGCCCGTGGCGAACTGACGGTCTTTCATTGGCATGACATACCCCGCTGTGAGTTGTGTGTTCAGAATTCCTTTGCCGAGGGCGAAACGCTTGCCGGCAGTGAGGTCGAGTGCAAGGTTTGTCCACTGTTGCTTCTGCAGTCCGTTGTCGTTGTAGTGTTTTATAGTTGTATTGGCGAGAACGGCAAACAGTGAAGCATAGAAATCGCGTTGCCCATTGGTGAGGCGGTCAAAGCGATATTCGGCTGTAACGGCCATGTCCCCCTGCTTATGAATGCGTGTCTTGTTCAATACCTTATAATAGGAGATGTTACCATGCTCAGTGTCTGTAATTTTCTTCTGGTCATACCAGTCGGAGTTGCCGTTGCTCATCTCCGCTCCTATGATGATGTTATGGAGCACATGCTCGTTGTTGGAGAACATAAGGCGGTCTTTGATGGCAACACTACAGAAATGGTAGTCGCCGCCCTTGAACGTGTAGGCCGAGCCACCGTCAGTGGCTTTCTCGCCACCAGTTGATCCTGACAGCAAAACAAGGTTCTGAAACGGAGAGTCCGATGGCTTGAATGTAGCCGACAACTCACCCGAGAAAGTGGTACCTTTATAGTCGCGTCGATAGCCAGATTCGTCACCACTGGAGCGACGGAAATAGTCGCCCATGCCCTTCATGAGGAAGTAGCGGTGGTTGTTGAGTGGATTTACCACGGTGTAGGACAGGTTGCTGCTGAACAGTTCGACGCGTGCTGCCAGTCCGAGTGTCCATGCTGTTGACAGGACGGCATCGGAGCCCGCTGTTATATTAAAACGCGACGTATTGGTCTTGGGCCTTGGGTCGGTCTGGTCGCTCATGCTTCCCACAGTGAGTCCGGCTCCTAACCCACCTTTTATCTTCGGGGTGAAGCGGTATGAGAGTGCTGCACCCATGGCGAAGCTTTCGGTATTGCCATCGCTGGCCACAGAGTCAGCGAGTACAAATGGGTTGTTGGGGTTTAGGAAAAGCGTAGAGTTCCACTCCTGATTTTTATAATTGGTATTTATATAGTGCAGAAAGCCCGACACGTCCACACGGTCAAAGTGTTTCAGTCCGCCTAAATACACATTAATGTTGTTGACATGTCCCGATGTGCCTGCATCATGAAAGTTGCCGCGTGTGAGGTCGTAGCCAATCAGGGCTTCACCAGTGGTTAGGACCTGGTTATAGGCAAGACGCGTGGGGTTGATGCTGTGATAGCGTATGTTGAAAAGCTCGTTCACGGCACCTTCATGCCACAAGTTAGTGGCATTGGCAAACTCGGTTTGTGCCTGGGTTTGTGCCGTGACGGCAGCCATGACACATAACATCAGATATTTGTTCATTCTTTTTCAGTTGACAAGTTAACAAGCTGGCAAACCGTTACGAGTTGACAAGTTGTCGCAAGTTGGCAGTTTGCCAACCCAAGAAAAGAACTTGTCAACTCGTAATGAACTTGCCAACTCAAATGTTACTACTGATCAGCCACGGTTGGTTTCACGCCTGGAGTGAGTGGCTGGTTGTTGAGAAAATCGTTAGACGAGTTGTTGGTGTCTTGATAATAAGCACGGCCGTTGGCAATCTTGCTCACTTTTCTTCTTACACACTTTCCTGCCCATGCTGGAGAAGCGAGAACGCCTTTTGCATCGTCCTTGGAGAGGAATGTGGGATGATGAGTCTCGCTGTCACTGTTCCAGATGTCAACAGCATCGAGCACATACTTGCTTGGTATCATAAGATACTGGAATGAGCTTGTGCTGTTTGGAGTGGTCATCAGGTTGGCAGGGTCGGCAGCGAAAGCCTCTGGAGTCATGCCATCGGGCAGCTTGGCGAGGATGTAGGCGCGGCCGAAGAAGCCCAGACCGAACGCCTTCATGTAAGTGTTGTTCTGGAATATCACATTGAGGTTGGGAGCAGCGTAGTCGATCTCGCTAACTACATTGGAGATGTATATCTCCCAATTGGCATTTGACAAGTCTGCACAGTGGTTGCCTTCGGGAGCAATCTCTGCATGGTTGGCGGCATCCTGTGCTATGACCACGCTCTCACCAGGCTGCAGAGGATGTTCCTTGCCGCCACTCACGCCAGGGAATGCCACTACGGTGCCTTGGCCACACTCATAGCGGTCGGTTATGCCAGCAGCCTGCCATGCGTTTTCTTTCTTATGGTTTCCTGTGGGTGCTGACATCACAAGGCCGTCAAGATACTGTACTTCGTCGGAGTTGTTCACAATCTCGTAATATCCGTCAACCATATAGCCCAGTGCGCCTCCAGTGGTATAGATGGCCTTGAATACAAGGGGTGACTGATATACGGTTTGGAGGGCGAGCGTTACTGTCCGGTTGGCATAAACGTCGGCGGAGCCTGTGGCAACGACATGGGCTGTTGCTTCATCCTTTATCTTGCCACTCACGGCAAAGGTGTACTGTCCCTGGGCCAGGGTTATCTTCTCGCTTGCTGACTGCAGACTGATGGTGTCATTGACCGTGCCTTTGGTTGTGACAAGTTTCAGATCCTGAATAGATGTAAGGTCCACGCCATCAGGCATTGTTAGGTTAACGGTCACTTCGTATGACTTAACTCCTGGCTCGTCTTCCGAGCACGAAACGACTGACACGACAGCCACAATGGCGAACAGTGCCCAAAGGGTCTTTAAAAATGCTTTTTTCATTTCAATTCAATATTTAGTTTGTTAATTAATAAAGTTTTCTCGTATGTTTTGTTTAGCACCTGCTTGTTTCTCACAACTTTAACTTTAACTCAGCTCCGAAATACATGTCGGGATAGAGTTGGCGTTTCGCGAGAGTGTGCTTGTTGGTGTGCCACTTGTGTGTGTTGGTGAAGTTGTTGGCTGTGAACGACAGTTCTGCAATGCTTCCAATCTCTTTTGTGAAGCGGAAATTGAGCAAGGCCCATGGCTTCACCACATCCCTCTTGAAGGCATAGGTCTGGTAGCGCAGCATCATCAGGCCAAGCGTTGCGTCGTCAGCCATCTGGTGTTGCCATTCGGTGTATTGTCCCATTCGGTCATAATATCCTATAGGGTCTACGGCCAAATAGTCGCGGCCCTGATAGTTGAAGGTACGTGTGCGGGCGTTGCCCGAGGCATCATTGTAGACCATGCGCTCACTATCGTACCATACCACCTGCACCGTTGTTGTGAAGATCATCTTCACGGCTGGCAGGTGAGTGATGAAGCGGAAAGTGGTGTTGAAGCGGTCTTTCACCGTTCCGAAACCCGACGGCATGACCGCCACATAGTTGAAGTTGCGGTTGATATAGTTGAGTGATGTTCCCTCCTTGGTGCGTGCTATATGGAACCATGCACCGTTGATGCTCAGCGAGGTGCGCAAGGGCTTGAATGTGCCGAAGTCGAGACCGTACTCTATGCCGTGCTTGAGTGAGCGTGAGTTGTTTGCCGGACGATACCATGTCAGCATGTCGGTCTTAAGGGTTTTCTGTGCCGTTAGCCTCTCGTTGTTATATGTGTATGTAACGTTGCCCGTTGAGGCATCGAATATAGGGTCGGTGGCACTTGACGGCACATTGAACTGTGTGTAGTTGGTCCAATACAGCTGTGACGAAAACCCGAACTCATGTGTGTGGCGCTCGTTGAAGTAGGTTATGAAGCCCCTCACTTGTCCTTTTCTGAATGACAGCCCAGCCTCCCACTTGCGCGAATGTGCAGGGCGTAGACTTGGATTTGTGGTGTTGCTTATCACATCTGTAGTGAGCAGGGCCAGCCTATCCTTGGCGTTGTCACCATACTTGCTCAGACTCACGTTGTCATAATACACGTTGTCTGGATAGAGGTATAGCAGTGTGGGCATCTTATTGCTCAGACCGAAGCCGCCAGTGAGCGACAGGTCGTCAAAGAAGCTGTTGTTGCGTTTGTTGAGCAGACTCACCGTAGTGTTAACACGCGGCTCAGCCACTAACATTCCGCTGTTGCCTCCACTCTTGTTGGCATCGAGGAAGAGGTTGCTAATGCGCAATCCTGCTTCTATTGCGGCACGTGTGGTGCCGACTGACAGTGACAGTTTGTCGCTAAGGAAGCCAGAGAGGGTGTTGAGGGCGGGTATGCTCTTGAATGCGCGTGGACGCAGCCTTTGTGCCCCCATGGCCTGTGGTGGATTGGCCATATCGAAGGTCAGACCATCGCCCTTGTTAGCATCGTAGGTGTATTCGGCACCGATTTTGATCGTGGTGTGGTTGTTGCCACCCAGACCTACATACTTGTTGGCCACCACCTGCGCATAGATGTTAATAGGCATGCCGTCAATACGGTATTCGGAGTGGTAGCTCTTGTTTTTGAACGTAGCCTCATGTATGCCTGGCTCACGCACATCGGTTATCACGCCATCGGGGTTGGAAATGAGGTCGTAGTGCTCATCGCTTGTTTTCGACATCTGGGCCGAGAGATTGTAGTCAATACGTGTAATGAAGCTCTTGCTTGAGGCGTAGCTGCCGTTGAGCGACAGGCGTGCGCCGACGTTTTTGTTCTTGAAGTGCAGGTCTTGCTCTTTATACTGTGGGTCTTGCTTGCGGTTGTTGATATTTGAATAGACGGCTCCCTTGACGTTAAACGACAAACCTCCCCAGCGGTTGCTGTAGCCAGCTGTAGCCGTCATGCGGTCGTAGCCAAGATAGTGTCGACGCGTGTCGCCCCACGACTGTGACCAGTCAACGCTGAAGTTCATGGCTCCGCCGCTGCTCAGTGCGAAGCCCTTGCCAGCGTACACCAGTTTTGAGTAAGGGTCGGTCTGCGCTTTTATCTCCCACGGTGTGCGCCCCGACTTGGTCTTTACGATGACAAGCCCTGAGGTGAGGTTGCCATACTCCACTCCGGGAATGCCGCGTACCACCTCCACCGACTCTATGTTGCCTGCACTCACCGTGCGGAGGTCAACACCTTGGCCAGCCGTTGTTTGATTGCTCATACCGTCGCTCGACGCTCCCGAGTTTGAGCCGTAGCGTGTGGGTGCAAGGGCTTGCAGGTTAGCATTGTTGCTTAGAGGTGTGCCGTCGACTACCACTTCTGTGCCGAGAGCATTGTTTTTGTCGTCATTGTCAATCTCGCGAATGTGTGCTTGTGACAGCTTGTTAAGGTTGGGATTTTCGGTCAGGTTTCCTGGCACAAGTTGCAGGATGTCGCTCACACTCTTTGGCTGTATGTGGCGTATGGCATCCTCGCCAACGAGCGACTTTGATCCCATCTGCACCTGACGTGCTGTCACTACGACATTGTGGAGTTGCAGACCAAGTTCGTTGAGTGTCACGTTGATAGTGCGGTCGGCGTCAACGGTTATGGTGTCTGTGACTGTTTGATAGCCAACGAATGTCACCTTGTATGTGTATTTACCCTTGGGTACGTTGCGGAGAACAAACCGACCGCCCGCCACCGTACTAGTCACTAGATCGTTGTTGAGAATAACGGTGGCCAGCTCCACGGCTTTGCCGTTGCTGTTCATTACCATTCCAGAAACTTTGAAAGTCTGTGTCTGTGCACTGGCTGACGTGGCGAGAGCCACGACGAATGATGCTACTATTGTTCTGAGGTTTAATTTCATATATATATCCGTTGTCGCTAATGCCCTTAATTTTGAATTTGCAAAGTTAGGTAGTAGGCTGGCTTTTCGCAATACCTAAAAATTGGTATATAATATCGTCTTAGTGTGAAGTTATGGGATAAAATTTTTATAATTTGTCACTACGGTCTTTGGCTTTTAGCTTGTAAGGCAAGGTGAAATAAAGGCTTTTCGTAATACCTAAAAATAAGTAGGTGTTTTGCGCATGTGTATAGTGGACCTCTCTTTTGTTTTGGAATGTCTATGTTAAAAATTAATTCTGTGAATATGCATACTGTATCATTATTTTTTATATCTTTGCGTTTGGTTAATACAAACTTTTAAATCAAAATGATATGTCACTAAAGCAATGCCCCAGTTGTGGTGCGATGATTTCAGACGAAGCCACAACATGCCCTAAATGTGGAGTCGCCTCAGGCGAAAGCGTTACCGTGAAGTGTAAAGATTGCAATACGGATTATCCTGCCAATCTGGCTTCTTGCCCGAATTGTGGCTGTCCGAACAGTTCTGCCTCGCAGGCTACCGTGCAGACGCCTGCGACAGGTCAGGATGACATCCCGGAAAAGAGAAAGAAGCGTGTGCAGAGTTTCTTGTCTGAGAACCGCTAGAAACTGCCGCGCAATCGATTCAACAGCATTCGTGAGGCACTTTTGAAACTTGATGATGAACAGTGGAATTCTGTAGAATATATTGTGTTTAAGGATCCTACAATAATGTTGATTATCTCTATTTTCATAGGCGCATTCGGCATAGACCGTTTTATTCTTGGCGACACGACTAATGGAATATTCAAACTGTTGCTAACATTGTGTTGCGGTGTTGGAGTCGTGTGGTGGATTATTGACCTTGTCAAGATTAACGACATGACATTGGAGTATAACTATAAAACTCTGAAAGAGTCTCTGACATTTGTGTAGGAAAGAATTCTATGTTTGCGCCCTTGTTGTCTATGTGGCGGCATTGGGATGGATAGGTTTTTCTTATCTTATAGAGGGAGCGAAGCTTACGCTTTGCCCCCTGTTGTTCTTTTTTGGTGTCCCTTGCCCTTTCTGCGGACTTACCCATGCTTGCCATTACTTGCTTGAGGGACTCTTTGCAGATGCTTTGGCAACCAACCCCCTTGTGGTGTTGTTTCCTGTGGTAGTACTCTTCCCTGTTCTGCTTGCTGATGTCTGTTTCCATAGGAGTGTTGCCTGTTCTCTGTTTGAGAAACTCTGGCGCATCAGAAGTGTAAGGGTTATCTTGTTGTTGACACTCGCGTGTGTGTGGGCCTACAAGTTGTTGTCATGTCTGTAGTCGTTCCCTGCAAAGTTATAAGAATGTTCTGTTGGCTAATCTTGAAAAATAGAGGTTAGCCCTATATGTTAGACTTGTTCATGGATATAACCTTAGTTCTTGTGTTGTTCTGTAACCATGAATAATCTACGAAAAGAAAGATTGCCGAGTCATATTTCCCATATTATTGCCGAGAGGCACAGGCCTGCAGCAAGCATAGCTAAGTAGAGTAAGTCTCTGTTGCGCAATGTCAGCCACCAAGCTGCGAAAAACAAAGAGATATATGCTAAGGTGCAACTAATGGGCGTGAGATGTAGTGTGAAAGTAGAGCAGGGTAGTGATGACACCCAGTTTGCCCACCATAGCAGGAGACTTGTGCTCTTAGCTGTTATCCAACCGATGAATTCTCCTACTATGGCAAGATGGCCCATCAGGGCAAATCCCAATGCCCCAATCAAAATGACATAGGTGCATGGTATAGCAATAGCGTTGGCAAGCAAGAAGTAGGTTGGCAGTTGACCGAAAGCGAGTGCAACCAAAGGGGCTGTTGCCAACTGTGCCACCAACGACACATACACAAAGTCGAGCGCAAATTTATATTTGCCCATCTTCTGTCGCAAGGCACTTTCTTGATATTGAGGCATAAAGCAAATTAGTGCCCCCACTGATAAAAACGATAATTGAAACGAGAGGTCCGTGATGCAGGTAGGCCTTATCAGCAGGATTAGTAGAGCGGCCAACACCACATTATTGAGCGAAGAATAGCCCTCGCCTCTGAGTGACAAGAGCAACAATAGGCTTAGCATGCTGGCAGAACGCACTACCGATACGCTTAAACCCGTCAATATGGCGAAGCTCCATATCAGCCCGATGCTGGCCACAACCATAATCCATTGACTCCAACGATACAGCCTTAGTGGGCGCAGCAACATCATAAGAAACATTGTAAGAATACCCAAATGTAATCCAGAAAGAGCCAATATGTGGCTGATGCCCGCATTTGAGAAAACAGAACGTGTGTGCTTGGTTAAATGCGTTTTGTCGCCCAATGTAATGGCAGAGAGCAGTGACAGTTCCATATCTCCAACAGCCATGACTTTGTATCTTTCGACGAGCCTGTGGCGTAGTTCGTGGGCTTTAATTCTAAGGCGAGTAAGCGGGGGAAGTTTGTCTGTGAGTTTTTTTGTTTCGGAAAGTGTGAGGAATGAAATTGGGGTAGAGATGAATGCCGTACCCTCTATGCCTTGCCGTCTAAGCCACAAGGCATAGTCAAAACCAGAATGATGACTTTTACTGGTAGGCTTCGCTATCTTTGATTTGAAACTGATGGCTTCGCCCACAACGGGTGTGGTGTTGATGGCTTCTCTCTTGATAGTGAGTGCAACTCTGTGCCAATCTCCATCCGTGTATAATAGAAGGGTGGTACGAATGGTGTGAGGAGACGATTTGCATGGCTCACTAACTATGCCCTGCCATTGGCATGGAGTTCTGGGCCAACTGGCTGACAAAGAATGGTAAAAGAGCGTATCTTTAAAAAAACCTAAACAAAGCACAATGGCAAAAATCATGGAAGCAAAAAACTTGTCCGATAACCAAGTACTAAGATTTTTGCGCCAGAGAAGCAACAAGATGCACGATATGGTCAACCCACATGCGGTGATGATGATATAAGGTAAGGCTTCGGGCTTAAAAACTCCCCATTCCGCCAACAAGATGCCTAAAGCAAAAGGGATGAAAAGTCTCAGGACTGGAGCTTGGTCAAAAAACTGCGAGGAGAGCCTGCTCCATGAAGTGTTCATCGTTTAAGAAGATCAATCTCTTCTTTAGGATCTGCGGCCTTGAATACGGCACTGCCTGCAACCAGTACGTCAGCTCCCGCCTCAACCAATTTGCGTGAATTCTGTCGGCATACTCCACCGTCAATCTCAATCAAGGTGTTGAGGTTGCGTCGGTCAATCATTTCACGCAGCTTACGCACCTTATCTAATGTGCGGTCAATGAACTTTTGCCCACCGAATCCAGGGTTGACGCTCATCAACATGACGATGTCAGCTTCTTCAAGAACATCTTCGACCATAGATACTGGTGTTCCAGGGTTTAGTGTAACTCCCGACATCATGCCCTCCTTCCTTATCTGGTTGAGCAGACGGTGTAGGTGGACTGTGGCCTCTTGGTGCACATTCATTACTTTTGCACCAAGAGCCTTGACTCGGTTTACGTATTTCTCAGGTTCCACAATCATGAGGTGAACGTCCAGCGGTTTGGTCGCAACTGCAGCCATTGCTTCCATAACGGGAAAGCCAAACGATATGTTTGGCACGAAAACTCCGTCCATTACGTCAAGATGATACCAATCGGCATTGCTGCTGTTGAGCATGGCAATGTCGCGTTCGAGGTTGCAGAAGTCTGCCGATAGCAGAGACGGCGAGATAAGAGGAGCCTTCATTGTGTGTAATTGCTTTAGGATTTAATATGGCGAAATTACAAAAAAACAACAATACTGCCAATCCCAAGCATTCCGAATTATGACAAATTGGTTGGCCGGAGTCATTTTGTTGGCTTGCCGTACGATTGTATGGCAGAAAACGCTATCTTTGCACCTTTAAATCTATATAATAAATGAACCTGAACCTGAAACAATATCTCGATGATAACGGTGTTGAAAAGTGGAACAAACTGATAGGGCAAGCCTCCAAAATAGTTGTTCTTGGGCATTCGGGTCCCGATGGTGATGCGATAGGTGCAATTTTGGCCATGACGCATTATCTTCAGAAACTCGGTAAAACAGCAACGCCTGTTACGCCCAATCCTTGTCCGGACTTTTTGAGGTGGATGCCTGGCATAGAAAGAGTCCTTACTCTTAACACGCCTAATGGCAAGACCCAAAATGTCTTGCTCAATGCAGACCTTGTGATGTGCCTCGATTTCGGGTCTTATGGCAGATTGGAAGACCTCGGCACAATGGTGCGGGGCTTGCAGGTGCCTGTGGTAGTGATAGACCATCATCCCGACATGCAAATAAGTGCAGATTTGGCGGTCGTTGACACTGGGGCTTGTGCAACTTGCGAAATATTGTTCAGTGTGTTGTCGCAGATTGACCCAGAAAACCTTCGTGACCGGGTAATAGCTACTTGCATTTATTGTGGCATGATGACTGATACTGGTGCTTTTGCATACAACTCTAACAGGCCAGAGATTTTTCTTGCAACAGCCATGCTGATGTCTGCAGGCATTGATAAAGACAAGATTTACCGCAGTGTATATTACAATTATAGTGAGCAGAGGTTGCGCCTCATGGGTTATATTCTAAACCGGAAAATGCAGTATTTCCCAGAGTTGCACACGGCTATATTTACCTTGGATGTCAACGAAATGAAGGAGTATAATTTTGTTAGAGGCGATGCGGAGGGAATTGTTAACCTGCCTCTTCAGATTAAAGGTGCTCGTTTGAGTATCTCAATGCGTGAGGACTCCGAAAAACCAATAGTGAGGATATCACTTCGCTCGGTTGGTGACTTCCCTTGCAACAGAATGGCAGAGGATTTCTTCAACGGTGGTGGCCACTATAATGCCGCAGGCGGTTCGTTGCCAAAGCCTATAGAAAAGGCTTACGAGACAGCATTGAAAGCCATAGAGGCATATCGTTCCCAGTTGGTTTGAAATCATTTTTTGCCCGAGTAAAAAATTTTTTGCGACACAAGGTTCTGCTGCAATGGCCCAGAAATGGTGGGGGACGCCTTATCTGGAGGCTTGTATTAACGATTTTTAATGGAACTTGATGAAAAAACAGAAATAAAAGGACTAACTTTGCAAACTCATGAAATCCGTCAATAACACACTACTCTATGCCCTCCTGCTCATATTGACATGTGCCACATTGTCATCGTGCGAGGAGGAACAGACCTATGCTGAGCAGAAGAAGGCTGAACGAAGAGCCATCAGTGCATTTATCAGCCGAGGAACTCTGCAGCTTGACGGAGAACTAGGTGACACGTTGCTTTATGTGGCACCGATAAAAGAAATCAGCGAGACGCAGTTTGCCGCACAAGACAGCACTACCAACCTCGAGGACAACGAGTATGTTCGTCTCTCGTCATCGGGCGTGTATATGCAGATTGTTCGCAAAGGTGTGGGGAAGAGACTTGAGGCAGGTGATGATGCACGTATTCTTGTACGCTTTATAGAGTATAATGTGGCAGGAGACTCCATACAGGCTCGTAATAACAATGCTTATACTATTGCACTGCTTGATGAGATGACAGTGTTTAATACTGCAGGAACGCTGACTGGCACTTTCAGCCAAGGGCTGATGAAGAGCCTTTATTCTTCGTCATCTGTGCCGGAGGGGTGGCTTATTCCGCTTCGCTACATTAATATAGGGCGACAGAATTCGGAGGAGGAGATTGCAAAGGTTAGAATCATTGTACCTCATTCTGCTGGTCAGTCAAATGCGGTGTCGAGTGTATATCCCTGCTTCTATGAATTGACATATATGAGTTCCCGATAGAAAGAAATATATTAAAAGAAATATTTTACAAGAGATGTCGGGGCAATGCTCCGACATCTCTTGTGTTCTTCGACAGGTACAGTGTGGTATGCAGACATAATTCACCCACTCTACTCCAGAAACAAAATTAGAAGACAGAAATGGCGCAGTATAGAAAAAAATACATAACTTTGCAGCAGAACACATAAATAGAAGTATAAACGGGATTCTGGTGCGTAAGCATTGGGATTCTTTATTTTTATGCTATATTAAGAAAAATAATTATTAAAAACAACAAAAGAATATATTATGGCTTACATGACAAAAGAGGGCTTTGATCAGCTTACAGCCCAGTTGAAACATATGGAACAGATTGAACGCCCTGCCGCCTCAGCGGCAATTGCCGAGGCCCGTGATAAAGGTGATTTGTCCGAAAACTCGGAGTATGATGCGGCTAAAGAGGCTCAGGCTATGCTGGAAATGAAGATCAGCAACCTTAAGGCTACGTTGGCAGAGGCAAAAATAATAGACCCTTCTAAACTCAGCAACGAAACGGTACAGATTTTGTCTACGGTTGAAATGAAGAACACCAAGCTCGGTGCAAAGATGAAATATACAATAGTGAGCGAGTCGGAGGCCAATCTAAAGGAGGGGAAGATATCATCGACCACGCCAATTGCACAAGGCCTTCTTGGAAAAAGGGTTGGTGATATAGTGAAGATACAGATACCTAAGGGTGAAGTGGAACTTGAGATTCTCAGTATTTCCATCTGATGCAATACGGCCGTCAGGCATAGTGCCATGATGGCCGTATTGCTGTGTTATAAATAATAATCAACGTATTAAAATCAATGATATTATGCCAACTTTATTTTCTCGTATCATTAATGGTGATATTCCAAGTTACAAATGTGCCGAAAACGAAAAGTTCTATGCTTTTCTTGATATCAACCCTATTCGTCAGGGACACACTCTCGTTGTTCCGAAACGTGAAGTGGACTATTTCTTTGACCTGACCGATGAGGAGATTGGCCAGATGCAGATCTTTGCAAAACAGGTGGCTGTTGCCATAAAAAAAGCGTTTCCTTGCCGTAAGGTTGCACAAGCGGTTATAGGTTTGGAAGTTGATCATGCCCACATACATCTCGTCCCAATAGATAAGGAAGGGGAGCTTTTCTCGGGTAATCATGTAACTCTTTCCCCAGAGGAGTTTGAGGCTTCGGCAGAAGCTATACGCAAGAATTTTGAGCAAAGATAGTGTCCTGCTGAAAATAAAATGCTATATTTGCGTTTATATAGCTCGTATTTGGGTCTTTTTGTAATTTTAAACTGTTCGAAAATGAAATTCGTTGCGTCATCTGTATTGTCTGTTATTCTTTTATCCTTGATGTGCAGTGTTAGTTCTTCTGCTCAAAAACTGACTTTTGGTTATCTTAGTTATGACAAGATTTTGCATGGCATGGCAGATTATGTTGTAGCTCAGGAACGCATTAAGAACATACATGAGCAATATAATAAGGAAGCGGAGTATAATGAGGATAAGTTTTTTAAGATGTACGCAGAGTATATTCAGGGCCAAAAGACTTTTCCTGAAGAAATAATGCTCAAACGCCAGAAAGAGCTTCAGGTCGCTATGGAGCAGGGCATTTCATTCCGTAAGGATGCAGAGAAACTCTTGAAAGATACGGAGGCAGAACTGTTGAAACCCCTCAAGGAGAAACTTAACAGCGCTATTGCTGTAGTTGCAAAGGAACGGAAACTGGCGTTTGTGGCGAATACCGATGCCAACGCTTATCCGTATATCAACCCCTCTGATGGTATAGACATTACTAGCCTTGTGGAACACGTCTTGGAAGGAAAGCCCCTCCCACATGTTGAGAGTGGCAATCTTTCTGTGCCGCAAGCTGCCAATGTTGACAGTTCCATAGAAATCAAGTAGGTCCTGGGCCAGTTCGTTATTATTGAAAGAAGGTTTTATGATGCTGCCCCACGAACCAGGCCCGATCGGAGTGTTTGACTCTGGATATGGTGGACTTACCATATTGCGGGAGTTGCGTTCGCTGATGCCTGACTATGACTATCTGTACCTTGGTGACAATGCAAGAGCTCCTTATGGCACACGTTCCTTTGATGTCGTCTATCGTTATACCAGACAGGCGGTGATAACGCTCTTCGAAAAAGGATGCCATCTTGTAGTTCTTGCTTGCAATACGGCTTCGGCAAAAGCTTTGCGCACCATACAGCAGAAAGATCTTCCGTTGCTTGATACCACGCGAAGAGTATTGGGTGTCATACGTCCGACGGCAGAGGTTGTTGGTAACATCACAAAGTCACGCCATGTAGGAATTCTTGCTACTACAGGTACAATTTTGTCGCATTCTTACGACATGGAAATCCAGAAACTGTTTCCTGACATTCATGTTACTGGGCAGGATTGTCCAATGTGGGTTCCACTGGTTGAGAATTTTGAATTTGATTCTGATGGAGCAGATTATTTCGTTAAGTTGCGCATCAATCAGATATTGCAGAGAGATCCGATGATTGATACCCTTGTGTTGGCATGTACTCACTACCCTCTTCTGATAGATAAGATACGCCAATATACGCCTGCTCGTGTGCGCATTGTGTCGCAGGGTGAATATGTGGCAAAGAGTCTGCAGCAATATCTTCACAAGCATTCCTCGTTAGAGAAGATGCTCACACGGCATGCCACCCTACATTGCCTCACCACAGAGACTACCGACAAGTTTGATGCCACAGCGGTGAGGTTTTTGCATGAATCGGTACACTCTGAAAACATTGTAATGAATTAATCGGTTTCTGTGATCAATAAGGAAACCGATTTTTTGTAGCAGTCCGTCATGTCTCTGTGAGGGACGGTGGCGTGTGGTAGGCGAGCTGCGTTTCAGGCAACTTAGGTGTGTTGTCTGTCTTTTATTATGTCGGCAAAATGGTCTACACTCCATTGAAGCATGGGTTGACAAGCGGCCATAAAGGAGTGGCCACGTGCCGTAAGACTGTATTCTGTTCTTGGTGGCACTTCTGGATATTTTTTTTGAGAGCAGATGTTGCTTGTCGTTTTAGCGAATAATAGCGGGCTATTTTGAACTAAAAACAAGCTACAGGTGCCTTATAAAAAACAAAAGGCAACAAGAAGTAATAAAAATGTTATTTACGACTTAATGACCGATTTGGGTTCAAACGGATTGCTATAAGTGGGGTCAAGGTGTGGTGGAAAATAAAAGATGTGGCAACGTCCTGACTCACACAGGACGTTGCCACGTACAGCAGACAGCAGGGGCTCGGCAATGCTACAGGTCTTTACCTATGTCGCGACGATAATATTTGTCGGTGAATTTGATGGCACTGGCTCCTTCCATTGACTTCATGAGGGCTTCGTCTTTATTCTTGCCATATGATGTGATGGCAAGCACCCTTCCCCCGTTGGTCACTATTTTGCCATTCTTGATGGCTGTTCCTGCATGAAACAAGATACTGTCTTTTATAGTTTCGGTTCCAGATATTACATATCCTTTCTTGTATTCCTGAGGATAGCCGCCGCTCACAAGCATGATGCAAACCGCAGTGCGCTCATCGTGTTCAATGGTATATTGATCGAGATTGCAGTTGGCAACGCCTTCAAAGAGTTCTACTATGTCAGACTTCAAGCGCGGCATGACTGTTTCGGTCTCGGGGTCTCCCATGCGGCAGTTGTATTCGATAACTTTCGGTTGGCCGTTGCAGTTTATTAGGCCGAAAAAGATAAAGCCTTTATAGTCGATTCCCTCTTGTGCAAGCCCCTCTACGGTAGGGCGCACGATTTGTTCTTCCACCTTCTTCATCCATTCTTTATCCGCAAAAGGCACGGGAGAGATGCTGCCCATTCCACCAGTGTTGAGGCCCGTGTCATATTCGCCAATGCGCTTGTAGTCTTTTGCTTCTGGCAGTATTTGGTAGTGCTTGCCATCGGTCAGTGCAAAAACAGAACATTCAATGCCGTCAAGAAATTCCTCTATGACAACCCTTGAAGAGGCTGTACCAAACTTGCCACCGAGCATCTTCTCAAGTTCTTCTGATGCATCTTTAAGATTATCTATAATCAGTACGCCTTTCCCTGCACAAAGTCCGTCGGCCTTAAGAACATAAGGAGGGCGTAGTGTTTCCAGAAAGCTTTTTGCCTCTGCCAGTTGAGTTCCGCTGAAAGTTTTGTAAGCGGCTGTAGGTATATCATGGCGCATCATGAATGTCTTAGCAAAGTCTTTTGAGCCTTCAAGCTGTGCTCCCAGTTTTGATGGGCCGATTACGGCAATGTCTTTGAATTGTGGTTGTGAACTGAAGTAGTCTGCTATGCCTTCCACCAAAGGCACTTCCGGACCGACAACAATCATCTTTACATCGTTTTCGAGCGCAAATTTGGCAATGCCGTCAAAGTCAAGTTCTTTCAATGGTACATTCTGGCCAACTGATGCGGTGCCAGCATTGCCAGGGGCAATGAAGAGCTTGTCTGTTTTTTTACTTTGTGAAATTTTCCAAGCAAGAGCGTGTTCACGTCCGCCACTTCCAAGCAATAAGATATTCATGTTTTTGTGTGTTTTGTGTTTTATTTCAGGAAATCGTCAAAATAGCGTGTAATTTGTTCATATAGGTGAATCCTGTCATGCCCAGTCATATTGTGTCCGCTGCCAGGATATGTAAAGAGGTCTATTTGTGTGCCGGCATTGGCGCACGCACGCGCAAACGACAGTGTGTGTTGCGGAACGCAGACGGGATCGTTGTAGCCGAAGATAATCTTGAGCCTTCCCTTGAGGTTGCCGGCTTTCAGACACAGGTTGCTGTTCCTATATCCATCGGGGTTCTTCTGGGGTGTACTCATGTAGCGTTCCCCATACATTATTTCATAAAGACTCCAGTCTATGACGGGGCCTCCTGCTACGCCCACCTTGAATACATCTGGGTAAGACACCATGAGGTTGACCGTCATAAACCCACCGAAGCTCCAACCATGTACACCCATGCGGTTCGCGTCAACGTAGGGTAGACTCTTCAGAAAATTCACTCCACACAACTGGTCTTGCTTCTCAACTTCGCCCAGATGTCGGTAGGTCACGTTCTCAAAGGCAAGTCCCCGCTCAGAGCTGCCCCTGTTGTCCATCACAAACACCACATAACCTCTCTGGGCCATATATATTTCCCAACCTCGGAAATTATATCCCCATGAGGCTGTAACGAGGCGTGTGTGCGGCCCTCCGTACAGATATACTATTGTGGGGTATTTTCTGTTAGGGTCAAAGTCTGGTGGGGTGACAAGCCTGTAGTAGAGATCGGTCTTTCCATCGGCTGCTTTTATGTTGCCGCTTGTGATCGTAGGCACGGCATAGCCTTCCCATGGGTCGGTAGGGCGCATGAGACATGTGGCAGATTTCTTGCCTGTAGTGAGGAGGTCATATTGCTTTTTGACGTCAGGTGATGACCACGAATCGAATATCATGCTGCCGTCTTCTGACAAGATGCCGTTATGCACACCCTCACCGTTGTCAAGCTGTTGGCGTTTGCCTGTCTCCACGTTTACGGCAAAGAGGTTGTGCTGCAGCGCGTGTTTTTCGGTACTGGTAATGATCACGCTTCGTGTTTTCGGACAAAAGCCCAAGACCGATGTTACTACATAATTACCTGGTGTGATATCGCCAAAGTTGTTGCCGTTAACATCAAACAGAATCAGGTGACTGTAACCTCCGTTTTCTGTCTGGTATAGGAATCTGTTGCTGTCCCAAGGAAGGAACAGAAGCGGGTGTTCTGGGTGTACGTATTTGTCGTTGCTTTCTTCGTAGATTTTGTTGAGCTTCTGGCCTGTTTCCGCAGAAAAGCCCCAAATCTCGTCGTGGTTTTGGTCGCGGTTGGTAATGGTTACGTAAACAATCTTGTTGTCGGGCGACCATGTAATTCCAGAGAAGTAATGGTCTTTCTTCTCGTCTGGCTCAAGCCATACGGTTTTTCCCCTCTCTACATTATATATACCTATGCTTACTTCATGGCTTGTCATACCCGCCATGGGATATTTGTCTGGTTTGTGCAGGGCTATGCGGTGTTCAATGTCTACCTGCGGATAATCGGTAACCATTGACTGGTCCATGCGGTAGAAGGCTAACTGTTTGCCATCAGGACTCCAAAATGTCCCTTTGGTAATGCCCCATTCATTGCGGTGAACACTCTGGCCATATACAAGCTCGCGGCTTCCGTCGTCTGACACTCGTTGTTGTCTCCCGTCGGAACTCATTACAAAAAGGTCGTCGTCTTTGACGTATGCCAAGTTGCATGACCGGCTGTTCCAGTCTTCGGCCGTTGCTCCAATTGTGCGTTCCTGTCGCCAAATCAGTTTGTTATGTGCCCAGTCTATAAGGGCACGGAACTTGGGAATTGTAACCAGAGCGACAGTCCGATCGGAATAAGGGAAACTGATG
The DNA here is from genome assembly GCA_900557555.1 of uncultured Prevotellaceae bacterium. Lineage (GTDB taxonomy): Bacteria > Bacteroidota > Bacteroidia > Bacteroidales > Bacteroidaceae > UBA6382. The sequence goes on from USTH01000004.1 coordinate 49,128, forward strand.
CCTTGCAATGTTTTCAGTGTGTCAAGGCCTTCGTTATTCATCACCTTGTTGATGTCGTTAAGCGAAAAAAGGGCTCTGCCGCACATTGGCTCAGAGGGCGCCGCCGTAGGCTTCGCACTTTGCTTCGTTTCTGTATCATAGACAAGAAAAGCCTTTTCTTTTGCTATGACCAAGGTGTTGCCCCACCATCTTGCGTTGAGTTTTTGTGGGGTCATCCTGTCGTAGGTCTTGCCGCCGGGCTGCAGGTCTTCGTGGGTGAAAATCCTTTGTTGTGCCTTCATGGTATAGCAGTTACACAGAGATAGTATGCCTATAGCAATAATAAGTATGAGCCGCCTATTGTTCATGTCTTCCTTTCTTGGAGTAGTCCTTGCTTGCCCATGGTGAGCGTTTCTTCTGTGGGGCGGACTTTCGTTCTTTGCGGTTGCGGTCATCACCTTTCTTCTTTTTGAAAGAGGAGTTGTATCCGTCGTTGTCTTCTGTGCGTCGTCGTTCCCCTTGCAGGTCTCGCCCCTTTTGTGATATCATAAAATTACGGTGACGTTTTCTGAGGTATGCGGGAATCTCGTCATCTTCATTTTCTGTGTCTTTGAAATCACCCTTGAAGTTGTCGCGATGCGGTCGCAGGTTTTTCTTGTTTCTCATCTTTCGGATATCCTCATCGCTTTTAATGTTGCCTCCTTCCGAACGGAAGTTTTTGAACCCACCGTCAAAAGTCTGGTATTTACGGAATTCACAGTCAAGAGAACCGTTATATAGCGGAATGCTTACGCTGGGCTTCAGGCCGATGTTGTCAAAGATCTCTTTTCGGTAGCTTATAATCCATGCATCGTTGCCGACAAATTGGTGCTTAAGTTTTTCTCCGATAGTACGGTAGAGTCCTGGCAGATCTGGTGCAGTGATTCTCTCGCCATAAGGAGGGTTGGTCACCATAATGGCCTTGTTGTCTGGCTTAGTGAATTGCTGGAAAGGTTTTATGCTAACCTCCACGATGTCGCTTACTCCAGCCGAACGCACGTTGGAGATTGTGGCGTTTACAGCGGCGGCATCAATGTCACTGGCATAAATCTTGTGTGCGAACTCACGTTCTTGCGAATCGTCGTTGTATATTGTTTCCAACATTTCAGGCTCGAAATCCTTCCAGTTTTCGAAAGCATATTTAGAGGTGTGGAATATTCCAGGATATATGTTGCGTGCAATCAGAGCTGCCTCTATGGCTATAGTGCCAGAACCACACATGGGGTCAATGAAGTCGCAGTCCCCGTTCCATCCTGTCATCATTATCATACCTGCTGCCAGTACTTCGTTGATGGGGCTTTCGGCAGTAGCCGTTTTGTAGCCACGCTTGTGCAGGCTGTCGCCAGATGAGTCAAGCGATAGGGTGCAGCTGTTGCCGCTTATATGCATGTTTAGCCTTATGTCGGGGTTCACGATGCTAATATTGGGGCGCTGGCCTGTTTTGTCGCGAAAATAATCTACAATGGCATCTTTTACCTTGTAAGCCACGAATTTAGAATGCTTGAAATCTTCGGAATATACCACAGAGTCCACAACAAACGAAGTCTTGAGATCCAGAAACTCGTCCCATTCCATTTGCCGTATGGCATTATATACGTCATCGGCTCCGCTGGCTTCAAAAGTCTTGATTGGCTTGAGAACTCTCAGTGCTGTACGCAGGCAGAAATTTGCCCTGTACATCATCTCCTTGTCTCCAGTAAAAGACACCATGCGCAGCCCCTTGGAGATATCCTTGGCACCAAGCGACTCTAATTCTACCGCCAACACGTCCTCCAAGCCTTGGAGCGTTTTGGCAATCATTTTAAATTGTTCCATTATCTGAACTTACGAAAAAGGGAGGGGTAATAAATATTTATTGTTCAATTGATACTTTTGTTCTGGGTTAGGTGCGCTCCAGGTTTCACGTCTTCTGTCACCCAGATGTTGCCTCCAATCACAGCACCCCGTCCTATTGTGATGCGTCCTAAAATGGTGGCGTTGGAATATACTACCACATCGTCTTCTATAATGGGGTGGCGTGGCACTCCCTTTATAGGCATACCGTTGGGGTCGACTGGAAAACTTTTGGCTCCAAGCGTCACGCCTTGGTACAACTTAACATTGTTTCCAATGATACACGTGGCGCCAATGACTACGCCTGTGCCGTGGTCAATAGTAAAGTGGTTGCCGATTTCCGCTCCTGGATGAATGTCAATGCCAGTCTCGCTGTGGGCGATTTCCGTGAGCATGCGTGGCACCAAGGGGACACCCAGCTTATGCAGAACGTGCGCCAGACGGTAGTTGGTCAATGCCTTTATGACAGGGTAGCAACTGATTACCTCACTATAGTTCGTCGCAGCGGGGTCTCCTTTGTAGGCAGCCACCACATCGGTGATGAGAGTGTCCTTGATGTCGGGTAGTATGGCAATTGTCTTGAGGGCAACAGTCTCGGCGCGCTTCTTGATATCAGCACGGCTGTAGTTCTCACCGTTGCGGTTGAGACTCATGCCTGCCGCAATCTGTTGTTTCAGCAGAATGTAGAGGCGTTCTACTGTAACACCTATATTATATTTCAGCGTGTCTGAATTGATGCAGGAACGTCCGTAGAAACCAGGAAAAAAAATGGAACGGCATAGCTCTACCACCTCTTCCAACACCTTGCCAGAAGGAATAGAGTCACTGTCTGTGTATTCGTATACAAACCCTCTCTTTTCTGCTGAAGAGTAGTCTGAGAGCTTTTCAACCGTGTCTGAAAGCAAACGTGCGAAAGAGCTTTGTTTCATGCTTGCGTATAGATGTATTATAACTATTCTGCAAAAATAATGTTTTTATTTCTTTTTTCGGTCAATTCCCAATTATTATCATCAAAATATTTGGTCAGAAATATTGAAATAATTACTTTTGCCACCGATTTCAAGATTAGATTATCGCAAAGCAAGGAAAAGACAACCTCTTTGTTGGAGTCACAAGCTACAGTCTTGTAATCGCAAATCAAAATAAAACTTAATATTTATCATAAAAGATGATTCAGAGTGGCCAGCACTCCTATTGCTGTGAGTTGGCACAACTCTTTTTTCCTGAATTCATATGCCAAACTACAAATTGGATGAGCTTCTCTCCATGTCAGGGGATGAGGTACGCTCTATTGCCCAGACGTTGGGTATTGCAACAAAAACGTCAGACTCGCTTCAAGAACTTGCGTACATGATAATAGACGAGCAGGCCGTTGCGGGTTCCAAAATACCAGTTCAAAAACCCAAAAAACAACGCGCTGCCACAAAGGGCACAGCTTCGGCTTCGACGGTAAAGAAGAAAAGTGAACCCAAGAAGAAAGATAGTGACACAGTTTCTGAAACACCAAAGGAGCCAACAAAGAAACGTACAACTTCGCGCCGCAAGACCGATGATTCCAACTCCGCCGTAGAGCAGCCGACGGAAGCGATAAAGCCTGTTGTGGCCTTGCCGGAAAACGCAGATGCAAAGGGTGGGGCGGTTGATGCCGTTCCCGAAACAGGCGAAGATACAGCCACTCCCTCTCGTAGACGTATTCGCAGGCCCGTTGTTGAAGAACCTGTCAAACCTGTAGAAACGGCTCCCGCAACTGCAGAAGACACTGTGGCGGAGCGGAATGGTAACGGCCTCACCTCTATTGCAGAACCTACAGCTTCAGAGCCTGTTGCAAACGGTGATTGGCCAGAATCAGACTTTATCGTAATACAAGACGTCCCTGCGCTCGAGGCAGAAGACTCCGAGTTCTCCTTGACGGATAGTAGACCAGCTGAAACGGATTTAAATACGGCAGCCTTTGCATCTCAAAAAAGTGAAACGGCCGTTGGACTTATGCGCAGCAGTGCCAAGGCGACGGAAGTCTCGCGAGGATATGCCCAGCCTTATGATTTCGGAGACTCTATTATTTCGTGTGGAGTGCTTGACACCACGTCTGAGGGACAGTCTTTCCTCCGCTCGGCTGACTACAACTATCTTCCGTCGCCCGATGACATATACGTGTCAAGTCAACAGATTAAGTACTATGGCCTCAAGATGGGAGACGTGGTGGAGTGCAGTGTACGCACACCACGCGAAAACGAAAAATATTTTCCACTTGCCAAGGTGATACGCATCAACGGACTTGCACCAGAGCAAGTTCGTGACCGACTGTCTTTCGAACATCTTACGCCCCTTTTTCCTGACGAGAAATTCCGCCTCTGTAAGGGTGATGGCTCCGATAGCTTGTCTGCACGCATCGTCGACCTCTTCGCTCCGATAGGAAAGGGACAGCGCGCCTTGCTTGTGGCACAGCCCAAAACAGGTAAGACCATGCTCATGAAGAGTATAGCTAATGCCATCGCTGCAAACCACCCGGAAGCATACCTCATGATGCTTTTGATAGACGAACGTCCGGAAGAGGTCACCGATATGGCTCGCACCGTAGATGCGGAGGTTATTGCTTCAACTTTCGACGAACCTGCCTCTAACCACGTTAAGATTGCCGGCATTGTGCTTGAAAAGGCAAAACGCATGGTGGAGTGCGGCCACGATGTGGTTATATTCCTTGATTCTATCACACGTCTGGCTCGCGCCTACAATACTGTTGCTCCGGCAAGCGGCAAGATACTTACTGGTGGCGTGGATGCCAACGCTCTCCAAAAACCTAAGCGTTTCTTCGGTGCGGCGCGCAACATTGAGGGTGGAGGCTCGCTGACTATAATTGCTACTGCACTAATCGACACTGGTAGCAAAATGGACGAAGTTATCTTTGAGGAATTCAAGGGCACAGGCAATATGGAGCTGCAGCTTGATCGCAGCTTGAGCAACAAGCGCATCTTCCCTGCAGTCAATTGCGTGGCATCGTCAACAAGGCGCGATGACCTGCTCCTGAATAAGATGACCCTCGATCGCATGTGGGTGTTGCGCAACCATATAGCAGAAATGACCCCGATGGAGTCCATGAACGTGATTCGTGGTCTTATGGAAAAGACCCGCAGCAATGAGGAGTTTCTGCTGAGCATGAATTCCTGACCCGTTGCCTCTGTCTGTTCGTGTCAAGATAATGATAATCGATTTGGGCGTGGTGTGTATATGCCCGAATCAAGATATCTGCCAAGATACATGGGCCCGTATATAGTGACGTATATGTAATAAATAAAGATCTATCTATATAAAGCCTGATGTAGTCGTAAATCATAACATGACCTATATATAATCACAACACGGGATATTACAACACGAGATGTTACGTGCTTCGTAGTTTTTTTTATTACGCTTTGCCGGCCTCACCGCAAGTTTTTTTTTCGGTGTGGCCGGCATTTTTCTTTCTTTTCGTTGTTTCTTTCTTTGTACTTTGTATTTTTCTTTTTCCTTGGTATGTGGTATGTTTCTGCGATTTGTGGTTTTCAAAAGTAGTGTGTTTTTCATTTTTCTAAAATTTTTTCCGGTTTTTCCTTGGCCATTTCGGATAAAGGCCTTACTTTTGCACTCGCTTTCAGGAACGAACGTTAGTTGTGAGTTTCCGGAGTATTAGAGAAAGAGTTCTTTGATAGATTTACATGACAACAAGAAGTACAGGAAGCGGGCGTGAAGTCCATGCCCGCGTATAATGTAACGAACCGTCAAGACCGGATATAGATACATTATTACGGTATTCTGAGTTTAGGACTATAATTAGTTCGTCAATCTTTTCGGCTGTTATTACAGAAAAAAAAGAAATAAGAAATTATATTTACAATGAAGAGTTTGATCCTGGCTCAGGATGAACGCTAGCTACAGGCTTAAC
>USTH01000005.1 GCA_900557555.1 uncultured Prevotellaceae bacterium
GACTCTGCCCTCTGTGATATGCGCCAAACTAATGTTCTCGGACGGGCTGGGGGGGTCTAAGAAAAAAGCCAAGAGGCTTCTCACTATAAGTTAAAATAATGAGTATAAGAACTTGCTTTGTTTGAAATTTGACAAAGCAAGTTCTTGTGCTCTTTAATCAATTAAATGTAGATGCATCTATTTCCATTGGTTTCAAATCATCATACTTTCATAACGATAATTATAATAGACTTTCACTTTTATCAGAATGCAATTTGCTGTTTTCTAATACATATTTTTTGCTTGTATTGGCATAACAATACACACAAAAATGCTTACAAGTATTATACATACCGATATCCTTGCTAATCATGCAGCCACATACCTTTCTTTGCCCTTTGTCTTTCATACCTTTGGCATCTTTGATTTTGTGTGGCTTAGATAATTGTCCAAACATATCTCGTTCTGGCAGATAACCAGTATTTAGATAGTAGACAAAGTCTTCATCATCTGCAAATAGCTCCTTCATTAACTCACCGTCAATGCAACGATTATGCTCAATGCCATATTGATCCAAATCTGTGTTTTCGGCACAAGTTGCAAGAGAAAGATTCCACCCTTGTTCTTTCCAAATGTCACGCAGTTTAACCAATCCCTCAACTATTTCCGTTCGTTGTTGTTGACTCATTTCTGATAAGCCAACATTCTCTTTTGTAAAGCATTTGATTTCCTTTATCAGATTATTTTGCACTTTACGATATGCCAACACATCGACGAAGCTAAAAACAAGTTTGTCGGTATATCCCTTTAGCATATTGCCAACCTTCCATATTCTAGACAAGAGGACTCTTGGAGTTATTTCTGGAGTTAGGATGAGAGGGTCAAAACGCCAAATAACCTTTTCTTTTCCTATCATCTCGGATAGCTGTTTGAACGTTTCGACTCGTTGCTCTACAGATGGAACATTAGGTTCGAATCCTTCTTTCACATAATCATTTAATGTTACTTGGAAGTAATAATGAATGCCACGCTCATCCAACTCTTTCAGATATGGTAGGATTGGCTTGGGATTTTTCGTCCAAAAAACAATGGCCTTTACTTTTTTGAAAGAAATGTACATAGGCTTCTTGTTGAAAGGGTTGTACCAAACACAATACCCTTTTGCCAAGCGGTTGAAAAACCACTTGGCATAAAAGGCAGGTATATCAGTAGAGCGACTTGCCGAAATGATTATAGGGGCAGTTGCCTCAACGTTGTTTCCTATATCTGTAATAATATTAATTTTATCGAACATTATAGTATTCTTTAAGTTCTGCTTCTACAACTTTGCCAATATTATCGACAAACACTCTGGTTAAAGAGGTAGGCTTCGCGGATTCACCACGTCCTTCTTTGTTGCATAAATTGATGAAATAACGGATATGTTCTTTTATGTCTGTCGGATAAGATCGTCCTGTAAATTGCCAATTTTGTCCTAATCGTCTTACCACATTAGAAGGCAAATTTTCAAAACATTTCAGTTTCGGGAGCCCATATTCATTGTCTTCTAATTTCTTTTTGGAGGCTTTACTAATTTCTTGATGGAAAGAATCCTGCTGTAATAGTTTCTCTATTTTCTTGTAAGCAGCATCACTTGGCTTCAAAAAGTTATTTAGTATATAGAGAAACGCTTTAGGATCTTGTCTCTTTGCTTCCAACTCGATGATTCTGTCTATTTTTGCAATAGTTTCTTGATCAACTTTCCCTTTCGGGAGTTTAGGTCCAACTATAGCCATTATCTTACTTCTAAACTCTGTAGGATGATAAAGGTTTGAATCATTCTCAAAGTTTGCTTCTTTCAATGCTTTATAAGCATTGCTTCGCTTTCCGAGAATATCATCAGCAATGAACATAAACGCCCTTGGACTTTGAACAGCATCCTCCAATCGTGCTGTTTCTTCCACAGCACTTATAATCTTTGCTTGTTTAGATGTTGCAGTCTCTACTTCTACGATATTCTGAATAACCTTAGAACCAATAGAACTTTGACGCAAAGTTGTTGACGATTCTTGGAAAATCGCATTGTTTATTTTAATGTCAAACAGGTACTCATATATAGTGAGCCAAACTTCTTTATAATAGTCTTTTACACCATTTATTAGTGCAGAGGTAAATGTCTTGGGCAAAGAGGCAAAACCTCGTGTTGCTCCATATAGTCCAAAGGCAAGCTTATAGTTGCCAATACCATTCTGAACCAAATAATCTTTTAGTCGGTCTATATTATCACCTTTTTGGCAAAATGCAGCAAAGGAAATCGGAACATCATTTTCTATAGAAAACAAATCAAAACCTGTGTTATCTTGGAAATGACTCAATAAAGAATTGACATAAACACGGATAGGAGAGTTTTTCCAGTTCTCACCCATGATTTGCTGTAAGATGTTTCCACCATTAAATGCAATGGCAAGTGGTTCTTCCACGCCATTTTCTTTCATAATTTTCTTGTATTCCAAGTATAATAAAGACTGCACAAGTTTTTCGTAAAACTCGGGCGTAAAAGAAGGGTCAACTATATGAATGTGCTTGTTTGCGTCAACTTGAATCAAGTTTGCCAAATGCTTCTTTTCTTTCTTAGAAAGTTCGCTTGCCTCTACTTGCAAAACTGCTCTGTTAAGTTTGTCGAGAGCCATTGTATAAGCATCTTGCGTTACATGTTCTACACTTGTCCATAAATCATTTGCATCATAGATGGGAGACAGATGTAACTTATTGCAAAAATCATTATAGACGTTGCAATACTCCAAAAAGCGTACTGATTCTTCAATACTAATACCCAAAGGGTTCTGCTTCAAAAAATATACGATTTTCTCTTTATTCTGTTTTGCCGTTTCGTCTTTCTCTTTAAAAATAGCATTAAAACGCTTGATGTTTTCTACCAAAATGTCATCTTGTTTCTCTGTAGGATGATGTTCTGGAGAATTGATAACAGCAGACAAAGTGTTTCTTAAAACTTTTGCAATAGCTTTAAGTTCACCAATTTCTTTGCTAACTGATAAATTAGCACCAATCAAATAACAATACAAAAATCCCTTAAGTCGATCAATGTATGCATCGTCTCTCTTGTCAGAACAAGTAATTGTTTTAGTTGGTGCATAAGTTGCATTCCACAAAAACTCTGTTTGCTCTGTTTTCGCGAACAAATCCCGAACCTTACTCCAAGTTCCTTTCACTTCATGTCTCCATATTCTGAGATTAGATGAATAAAGTTTGGAAAACTTGTTCTCAAGGCTTTGCTCTGCTTTTGTCAAAACTCCTTGTCGTGCCTCATAACTATCGAAATAGATGAAGCAATGGAATGGATTTAGATAAATCGTACTTGCGCAAGTATAAGTTTCGATTCCATTATTAGAGCCAGAAAGGTTAAAATTATTCGACTCATAATCATCGGTATCTATTTCTATAACCATAGGATAGTTTTCCAAGTCGGCATCGTCAACTTGAAATACTGGGTATTTTGAGTACAAAGTAACAGCCATATCAAGGCTATTTGCCTCAACAGAATAATATCTTCTATTTCCAAAGCCTCTGGTTGCATAGTGTGCTTTAGGAGATATGGATTCTGTGCTGAAGATATTATTGAAATTCAACGTACATGTTGGGATGAAAAGTTTCATAAGCGTTTCTTTTAAAGTTGCAATTTTGTACCACTTGACAGCGTTGTGTCATACACATCTTTTGGCACAGCATCAAACAAACTCGACAAGTTGCCAGAATGCATGATATACAAAGCTCTATATGAACGTGTGATTGCTACATATAGAGGATTCCTATCTTCTTCTCCTTCCACAGTACACTCTGGTAAGAACACATGTTCAAACTGTAATCCTTTAGAACTATGATAAGTCATTAATTTCGGATTGTCTGAATTGAAATCCAGGTCCATGAATCTACCATATTTGGCTTCAACATTCATGCCGTGATTCTTAAAATAATTATATGCTCTTTCAACTTCTTCGTTGTGGCGGAATAAAATACCTACATCTTCCATGTTTCTGTTCTGTATCAAAGATATGATAGCATCATATTGTGCTTCTATTGTTTGATATTGAAGAATTTTAGGCTTTTCCGTACCTTCTTCCGTACAACGCTCTTCAAGTTCGTCATTCTCAGAATTGAGATATTGGGCAAGACGTGCTATCTTCTTTGGAAGACGATGATTAAATACCAATTGTTCTATTGGATATTTGGTGAAGTACTGAATGTCTTCCATTGAAACAGTCACCTTCCCTTTAAGAAATTTATAAAGCTGTTGAGCGGTATCACCATAAATAAGGAAAGCTTTGTTTACTTTAGATTTTAGAATATCAATATCCTCACGAGAAAAATCTTGAGCTTCATCTAATATTATATAATCATAGTTTCCCATTTTCCAACCGCCACGAACAAATGAGCCAAATTGGTCTTTTCCCCAACTAAAGCAAGCATCATAATTAACGACATTTCTTGCAGGAAGCCCTACTTGCATGATGCCATCGTTCATGTATTGTCTCAATGACTTTGTATAAACAACATACAGAAAAGTCCCTTTATGTTCGTCCTGTATCTGTTTCGCTTTCCAAAGTGCAAGTATAGACTTTCCACTTCCTGCACAGCCTTTCACTATATAGGAATTGTCCGTCTTCTTATTTATGACTTTTACTTGGTAATCATCAAGTTCAGAGTCTTTTACATAAAAACTTCTTTTAGCCATGTTTAAATGTTTATGTTAAACGAATCTATAAAATCTTTATTTCCTTTGCTGTTATTGCAATACGCACCTTCAACATTCTGTTGGTACCTTATTGGATTTATTATATGAGTTTTGCTCTTAGTGAAATTATTCGACATCATATATTCCTTAAACCCTTTGTGGCATAACATTCGATAAGAGACTCTGCTTTCATCGTTTTTCTTCTGCATATGGGTTACCCGAAACGTTTGTTGGGTAAAACAAGGAATTCTGCAATCCTTGTATGTAGCGCATGACAATGGTAACAATGTCTCGATTTCGTTTGATTCCCTCACGAATTTATTGATTTGCAAATTCATCATTTGAGGGTAAAACATCATTGTCCCTTCGCATTTGGTAGTTACATCCAACATCACCAAAAGTCCATCTTTAGAAAGTTTTTTACTCAAGAAACTCGCCAAGTATTCATAGCTTTTTTTATTAACTCCATGCGATATAAATTCACAGCAAACCTTGTCACACAATTCAATGTCAAAAGAACATGACGGAAAATCTAATTTTTCAACATCATCAAAATTTTTAATTTCTTTGTGAATAGATACGAATCTGTATTTATGTCTGGATAGACTGGCTGCTTTATCCATTATTTTATGTAGATAGTCCAATGCCTTTGCATTTCCATCACAAACAATAACGTTTATATTTTTCCCATCATGGAAATATTTATCAAGAGCTGACAGCAATCCTATGAGTTCCCCACCTGTTCCACAACAAAAATCAAAAATATTAATATCTTTCTTGTTTTTGTAGGCTTGATAAATATATTTATTTTGAAATATATTGTCAAAGATGCAGAAAATCTCTGCATAGCTGCGCGGAAAATATGTACCCAAGTAAACCTTTAACTCATTTTCATCCAAGTCAAGATTATATTCATATCTTGTGTGCTCAGGAGCATATTGGGCGCTCAGTTCTTCAAACAAGTATTTATCCAACCATAATGGCAATACTGTTTTCGACTTACGGAAAGCAACTCTTTTATTGGATTCGTCAATATCTAAATGCTTGGATATTTGGTTGCTTGTTCCTTCGGAATTTACTGCACCAATGTTTTCTCCTTCGGCTAAGCAAATCAAATTTTGATTGACTACGAAAACTCTCTTGTTTGTGAATTTCTCGACTTTTGCAACCTGTTCGAGCACATTTTTTGCTTCTATCAGCACATATAGTTGGTATGGTTTTAAAGCATTAATACTTTCGCTCAACTCTATAGCTTCTTGCTCATCAGCAGAAATCACTCTAACCTTATACTCATAGCCTTTTAAACACGCACTCATCACTTGTCTGACAAATAAAGCCAAACTTCTTTTTTCATCGGTTAAAGAATCTTCAGATTGGGTCCTTTCTGAATGTTCTATGTTACAATGTGAATGAGGTGACAGTACCATCTTTAACAACATTAAAAGCTGGCTACTACGGCTTGTGGATTATCGTTGCAGCTGATACATAAGAAAAAAAAGCGTAGAGCCATTCTGTCACTCGTTCCACGATCGATAGGCCTTCGCATTGCCCTGTAAGTCGAAACGAGCAACGCCGAAAGCCCCACGCCAGTGTAAGTATATAGAAAGCACTCTTGACAACGAACAATAGAATCGTCCGAAGCCAATGAGAGCTGTATATAATACACCTCATGAGGCGTTCTGCATTGCTTTGTTTTTTGACTTACAGTTGAATTTGCGAAGTTCATCGATCGTCAAAACCAAAGCGTACAAAAACGCCTTTTACCATATGTATGTCTGCCCAACCTCTGCCCATCGGGGCTTTCGGTATGGGTATAGACGTTACAAAGATAACACTTTTATCTTGGAAACCACTTTGTTTGGCTGGCAAAGTATGATTTTAAGGTTTGATTTAACATTATTAAATATAAATATGTCAAAGAAATCCACTTCCTCGTGATTTTTCTTGCTAAAAAGTTTGTATTATCAATGATTATTCGTATCTTTGCAACAACAGAATCCGCCACGCTTCCCATTTGAACAGCGAACCAGGGCGGGTCTTTTGCTTTTATGGGAACATTAAGATTATACACTAAACAGGCTCTTTCTATTTTCGAACAAATAGAACTACTAAAAAGTAGAGGCTTAAATATTGCTGATTCATCCAAGGCTGCAAAATTTCTTGGTGAGGTCAGCTATTTTCGTTTTGTTCAATACCTTCGTCCTATGGAGGCAGACAAGACTACACATCAATTTAAGCCTAATAGTAGATTTGAAGATGCCGTAGCTCTCTATAACTTTGATATAGAGTTGAGAGAATTGATGTTCAAGGCTGTTCAACGATTAGAGATTGCTTTGCGCACAAAGATTATACAAGAGTTCTCTTTGGCTCATGGACCGTTTTGGTTCTTTGATACAAGTCTTGCTGACGATGAACACAAGTTTATTGAGAATATGAACTCCATAGATAGAGAACTTCAACGTAGCAAGGAGGACTTTATCAAAGAGCATAGGCGCAACTATGACAAGCCGATATTCCCTCCTGCATGGAAAACGCTTGAACTTGCATCTTTCGGCACGCTTTCAAAACTCTATTACAATTTCAGTGACAAGAAGTTGAAGAAGCGTGTAGCTCGTCAATTCAATCTTCCACAGCATGAGGTGTTGGAAAGCTGGATGCGCAGTGTAACTGTCCTGAGAAACTGTTGCGCTCACCACTCACGACTTTGGAATCGCTATCTTTCCAATGCTCCACAAATGAACGCTTCTTTACGTGGTGCATGGGTGAACATTGATGGTGTTGATGCGAACAAAGTATATGCTATAGCTTGTTGTATTGCATATTGGCTTGATTCGATGGGGTATGGATTGGACTTCAAGAATGAACTCAAATCCTTACTCGTTTCTTATCCACAGGTAGACCCGGCAGCAATGGGATTCCCTGAAAATTGGATTTCGGAGCCTCTATGGAGATAACTTTATAGATAAAATACAGATAAGCTTGTCGGTAGTGAAAATTCTTCATTACCGACAGGCTTTCTTCTTGATATATGAACTATTTGATGTAAATGAAAGTTAAATACGTTAAAAAATATCCATTTCGTATCAATATAGAACCTATATTGCCACTTTTCTACCGTTTAGAGCGTATAGTATTGATAATCAACTGATAATAGATACTTGGTATTGTACAGGTCTTAAGACGGTAGACATCCCCAATTCGGTTACCTCCATAAGCCCCAGCGCGTTTTATATGTGTGACAGCCTGCGTCGGGTTCGCATGGCAAACGGTGTAACAAGCATCGGTGACAATGCATTTGGGGTTTGCGGGCAGTTAGAAGAAGTTGTGCTGCCTACTTCGCTGACAAATCTTGGTGCAGCGTTTGGCTATAGCCCGATAAAGACTATGGCTTATCTTACGGACAGCGTGCCTTGTGCCGTAGCATCTAACACGTTGAAAACAGTTGAGACTGTCTGTGTGCTGGAGTCTATGGTCTCAAAATTTAAGGAGACGGAGTATTGGAGAGACAAGAAGATAAAACCGTATGACGGAATTCCATTGAATACGGCTCTTGACCTTAACGGAGACTGGAAGATAAACTCCGCCGATGTTGTTGTGACATACAATTATATATCAGACAGTATAGTGCTTGAAGATGGTGAAAAGAATCCTGCCGACCTGAATCAGGACGGCACCGTAAACTCTGCCGATGTGGTAGGTCTGTATAATTATATTGAGGAATAAAACCGCATCGTGCCGATATAACTGCGTTAGATTACCCCAAAACCGTTATGGCTGTGCGCTACGACATCGCGGCCTTTCGAGAAAAACAGAATCAAAGCTGTGACTCCCATGGAGGGTCACAGCTTTGTCAGTAAGTTATAAGCCCAATTCGGCCGTTAGGACGTAAATTAGTTCCTATTCATCACGCTTTCCGCCAGCAAATACACTCGCGTACCGAGAGTTTGCGGCCAACGGTCAGTAGGGGTCTTATCTAATGCCCTTGCTCGCTTTATTGCATCTTCTATATGAGCTATCAGAGTCATTGCATCGTAGGATGACTCATGATATGTCCCCATCTTCTGTCGCAATCGCACCTTTAAATATGGGTCTGCATTTTTAGACTTTCGGCGATTCTCCATCCATAGCATGTGTTCTTCTGGTGTCAGTGATGCAGCATCTTCCAAATGCAATAAAAGCCATAGCTCGAAACAAGGATTACTCAGGGCCATGTGCATGGAAACTTCGAGTGCACATTCCGTTGCTACACGAGATAACATTTTATCTTTCCATTGATCTTTGTCTACAACCAACCAGAGTTCGTCGTCAGCCTCTAACTCATATTTGCTTTTGTAGTCATTGAGTTGTTTTAACACATGTTCTGGGCTGGAGTTATTCTGCTCATTCTCGCTCCGTTCTAATATATGTACGTGAACGCGTGGATTAGTGTATTCTTTGGCTAATGCCGTGAAATATATCCGCTCCGTGTCTTTGCCTTCGGAGGCAATGACTATAAGGCGAGCGTCACGAAATGCCTCGCAACGTTCGCGCATCAAGCTATTCCTGTTTCGCATCGTCCCAATGAATATTATTCAGTTCCCCAAAGAATGGAATCGCTCCATAGCGCCCGTTCAGATAGCCTTTCTGCACATTCTGTCTTGGCTTGTACTCGCAAAGTGAAGACAGATGGCTTTCTCCTTTTTTGTCTTTTTCTACAAACCAGATTTCATCCTGACGGATAGGGGCGGTAGAAAGTAGATTTGACTCATGTGTGGTGCAGATTAATTGCATTTGTGAATTGCTTCTAAGCAAACTGTTGTACATCTCCAACAATTTCAATGTCAACATCGGGTGTAAGCTCCTGTCAACCTCGTCAATAACATAGACTGCATCATTAGCACGCATATCAATAAGCATTGGAATGAAGTCGAACAAGCGTGACGTTCCATCAGACTCTTCGAACATTTCGAAAATATAGTCCGAGTTGCTATCTTCCTTCTTGTGGATGGTTTTCAACTCATGCCACTTCAGATTCTTTGACTTATCTTTTTCTGTAAAGATGAAGCGGCTCTCATTGTGAATTACCACGCCTGTTTCGGAGCCTTTTCCTTCAAGACTTTCCTCAACCTTTTGCCGGATTTCATCGGGAATGCCCAATTCTTCAGGTTTAGACTCTACGCGACAAAGGTCTGATATACCTGTTCCAAAATAATTTAGCAGTTCGCGCATCACAATTCTGAACTGAGTGTCGTTCACAACTCGGAAAGGGAAATCTGTTCTGTGTGTATTGGGGAAGATGATAGTCAGATTCTCAAACCATTTACGAGCAGATTTAATCGTATCTATTCCCTTTCCGTTACGCTTGATATACTCACTTAAAAAAGTGCCCTTGGTAGGTGTGCCGTCAATCAGGAACCTCAAGAATTGTCCATCCTCATCTTTTAGGAACTGAGGTGCAATAGTATTATCCCAACTGTTTCCGTTGCGTTTACGTTCAAAGATCATGGTGTCATTGCGGCTACCTGTCTTGTATAGCCATTCCTCAAGCAGGCCGCCTTTAGAGAAAGCTATTCCGTAAGCGAGGAACTGGTTGCCTGCCTTAAACTCCAATTCGATACTCGAACGCTCTTGAGGATCGTCCGTCATCTTGAAGTAATTATATTTGAGGGAGCTCCAACCATTCAAGGCAAACTCCTTGATAATAGCCAAACATTTTATGATGTTTGACTTTCCGGAAGCATTGGCACCATAAATCAATCCCATGCGGAGTACAGATATATCATCCCGTTTTTCCGCACGTGACACTTGCAACGGCAATTGGTCGCTCTTGCTGGCTGTGAACAAGATACGTGTTTCCTCGTTAAACGAGTAAATGTTTTCAAATTTGGCTGACAATAACATAATAACGTCTGATATTTCGTTGCAAAGATAACAAATCATTTCAGAACGCGGACGATTATTTGTGTTGAATATGTGCAAATGCGACAAAAGTTATGCCATGCGCTGTTGCTTTGTCGGTTTCTGGTATTGTTTTGCTGTAAATTCGACCCTGGTATATTGCTTGCATTGGTAATATAAGGCGTTATGACCTGTTTGTCAAAACTGGGGCAGATAATAGCGGGCTGTATTGAGCTAAAAACAAGCAGTAGGTGCCTTGTTAAAAACAAGAGACAATAAGGAGTAACAAAAAGACTCATTTGCGACCTAATGACCGATTAGGGTTAAATAACAGATACCAACACTGTAAGCAAAAATAGGCCGCATGACTCCAAAAATGAATAAAAAGCAAACGGATATGCTTGTTTTTGGCAAAAGGAGTGGGCGTAAGTGAAAAGAAGTGAAATTTGATAGTAGTGGCATAGTTTTTCGCTGGATAATTCTTGTGTGTAAGTATTTTTGCCTAATTTTGTGGTCTGAATTGTCTTGAATGAAACAAATAATAGTATTATATTTATTCACTTTTTAAATCCTTTCAAAAAACAAGAAATGAAAAGAATTTTTGCATTTGCTTTGAGCTTGGTGCTCACGTTAGGGGTTATGGCAGATGACCTGACAGCTTTTAATGGTCTTGTAGGCCGTTTGCTCCCTAATCTGTCTTCGCAGATTGAGGGAAAGAAACTTCCTGCAAAGAAAACTGGTGACTATTTCCAGTTGTCTACCGAAAACGGTAAACTCATTGTGGCCGGTAACAATGCCAATTCAATGGCAGTGGGTCTCAACTATTATCTTAAATACTACTGCAACACAGTGGTTTCATGGTTTGTTGACGAAAAATTCGATGCTCCCAAGGCTATCGTTCCTGTTGGTGAGCCAGTTACCATCAACGCTCGTGTAAAGGATCGCTTCTTCCTCAACTACTGTACTTTCGGCTACACCATGCCTTGGTGGAACTGGAGGGATTGGGAGCACTTCATCGACTGGATGGCTCTCAATGGTATCAATCTCCCGCTCGCCATCACTGGTCAGGAGTCTATCTGGCGCAAGGTTTGGATGAAGATGGGTCTTACCGACGAGGAAGTACGTTCTTATTTCACTGGTCCTGCTCACCTCCCTTGGCACCGTATGATGAACATCGACTACTGGCCAGGTCAGGAGGGTGCGTTGAAGGCTGTGCCAATGTCATGGCTCAACGACCAAGAAGAACTTCAGAAGAAGATTGTAAAGCGTGAACGCGAGTTCAATATGCGCCCCGTATTGCCAGCTTTCGCTGGCCACGTGCCACAAGAGCTCGGTAAATATTATCCTAATGCCAAGATTACCAAGATAGCGTCATGGTCGGGTTATTCTGACGAGTATGCCTGCTCTTATCTTGATCCTCAAGACAAACTCTATCCGCAGATTCAGAAGCTCTTCATGGAAGAGGAAATCAAGACTTACGGCACTGACCACATCTATGGTCTCGACCTCTTCAACGAGCTTGAACCTCCTTCGTACAAGTCTGACTATCTTGCTCGCCAAGGCAAACAGACTTTTGAAAACCTCAAGAAGGCAGACCCGAAAGCTGTATGGCTTCAGATGACATGGCTCTTCTATAACGAGTGGAGAGACTGGGGTGTACGCGAAAACAAGAATGGTGATGTTGCTGCTCCTGGTGAGCCTGGCGACTCTTGCGCCCGCATCCGCAAATATATCACCTCTTATCCTAAGGATCGCTCTATCTTGCTTGACTACTACTGCGAAAACACCGAAATATGGAAGAAGACCGACAAATACTATGGTGTACCTTATATATGGTGCTACCTCGGTAACTTCGGTGGCAACACTTCTTTGAGTGGAAACCTTGCCGAGGTAAACAAGCGCATTGAAAACACATACAAAAACGGTGGCTCAAACTTCACTGGTATCGGCTCTACTCTTGAGGGCTTCGACTGCAATACGTTCATGTATGAATTTGTGTTTGAGAAGGCTTGGGACATCAAGCAGACCAACAACGTGACGGAATGGATTCAGCACGTAGCAGACGAACGCTCTGGCGTTAAGGATGAAAATATCCGCGCAGCGTGGAAACTTCTTTCTGAAACGGTATATACCGACCCTGACCACCCAGGACAGTGCCCACAAATCAACGTTCGTCCTTTCATGTCTGACAAGTGGGGTGAGAGCGAAAACAAATTCCGCACATACTACCGCAACGTGGGCGTGAAGTATGACAACAAAGACCTCCTTGATGCCATAGAACTGATGCTTAAGGGCAAGAGCACCGCACAGAATTACAAGCTTGATGTAGTGAACTTCACCCGCCAGCTTCTGGGTAACTACTCTTTCGCGATCTTCTCTGCTTACAAGCAGGCTTACAAGAAGGGTGACTTCAACACCATGCAGGAAAAAGAGCGCCTCATGCTCTCTCTGATGGAAGACGTTGACCGCCTCTGCGCTTCAGAAAATACGTTCCTCGTGGGTAAATGGATTGAGGAAGCCCGCGCCAAGGGTGGCACAGACTCTCTCGAAATTAAGTACTATGAGCAGAACGCACGTAACCTCCTCACCACATGGGGTGAAAAGGCCGCTCTCCTCAATGACTATGCAAGCCGTCAGTGGAACGGACTCGTAGGCTCATTCTATGCCCAGCGTTACAAAATCTTCTTCGCTGCTGTAAATAAGGCAATGATTGAGGGTAAGGAATTCGGTGAGAAAGAAGAGAAGGAAGCACAGAAGACTATCACTGACTTTGAGGAAAAGTGGTGGAAGGACTGCATTGGTGAATTCCCCTCTACACCTCAGGGTGACGGTGTGGCCATTGCACGCGAGTTGGTTGCCAAGTGGAAACCTCTCATCATGGCTAATGGTGATACCAAGTATCGCAAGAACAAGTAAACCTGTTGTTCACAGCTCAACATTGAGCTGACATATTTCGGGAGCCGAGAGCTTGACACAGCGGCCTGTGGGCAGTAGTCATGTTCTCGGCTCTTTCGTTTTTTGTCAGAAATGCCGGTTTGCAGGGCTTTGGCAACCTCCGGTAGTGAAAAACAGATGCCGCTCCAATGGGCGACCGTAATCAAAAAAACAAGAAAATGAACAGAATACTCGCACTCGACGTGATGCGTGGCATCACCATCGTTGGCATGATAGTCTTTAATACGTGTTCGGGCTATCACTACGCCCCGCTCTATCATGCCCCTTGGATAGGACTAACTTTGGCTGACATGGCGTTTCCGCTCTTTATGTTTATCATGGGGATAACGACATTTCTGTCGTTAGACAAATATGGTTTTGCCCCCTCGCACAAAGTGTTTCGCAAGATTGCCGGTCGCACCTTGGGCATAATAGTTGTGTGTTGGTTGTTTGACTGGTTTGGCAGAAGCCTTTTCGGCTTTTGCTATGCAGACCCCTCCGTGCCATTCCTTGAGCGGTTGTGGCATGCCTGCAACAATCTGGAGCATCTGCGTTTGTCGGGAGTGTTGGTGCGCCTCGGCCTTTGTTACGGTGTCTGTGCCTTGTTCTCGCTCTATGTCAGCCACAGACGTTTCCCTGTTCTCATAGTGGCAATATTGGTTGCCTACTGGATTATTCTGCTTGCCGGCAATGGTTTCGAACGTTCCGCCGTGAATGTTCTCGGTGTAGTGGATCGTGGCGTGCTTGGTGTTAACCACATGTGTAATGACGGGGGCATAGACCCTGAGGGGGTGTTGAGCACTCTGCCTGGAATTGCCCATGTGATGCTTGGTTTTTGGGTAGGCAGTGTTTTGTTTGCCGGTCGAGGGGATGGCTCCAATGCAGACCGAAGGCTCCTTTTTGTGTTGTTGACAGGTGCTTTCTTGCTCATAGTCGGCTATCTTTTAGGGCTTGTGTGTCCGGTCAGTAAGAAAATATGGTCTCCTTCTTTCGTAATGATTACCTGCGGAGTGGGCGCTTTGTTGCTTGGCCTCCTTATATATTATATTGACATTAGAGGAAAGGGCAGAGGGTTTGCCAGTGCATTTCGTGTGTTCGGCGCAAATCCGTTGTTTCTCTATCTGTTAAGCGAGGGTATCTTGTGGCCGCTCGAATTGATAAAGTTTAATGTTTGCGGTGGAGAGCAGGACCTTTGGGGTGTTATTTTCTGGCGTGGTCTTGTGCCTCTGTTCGGCAATGAATTTGGGGACTTTGTCTTTGCCATGCTCAATGTGGCTTTTTGTGATTTGGTGGGCTGGGTGATGTATCGCAAACGAATCTTTGTTAAACTATAATCCCGCCAAATTGGTGGCAGAGACCAGTCTGGTCCGCATTCTGTTGTTGCAAATTGTCATGCTGAAGCATTGCCGTTTAAGGCAAAAGCCGTATCTTTACAGTCTGAAAACAAAAAATGGTAATACTATGAAGCGTGTTCTTATTTTAGCGGTGTTTGCTGTGGTTATGATACCGCAGACTATAGTGGCGGATTTTGTTTCCGAAGACAGGGCAGCACAGGTGGCCCGGCGGATATTGGGAGATGCTTGCGACGGTATGTGCCGTTCACGCAAGTATATTTCGCCGGCAGGGCGTGACACCGCCGATAAGCCAGCCTACTACATCTTTGAGGCAGATCGCGGTTTTGCCGTAATTGCAGGTGACGACCGTGTGGCTCCGGTGTTGGCATATTCGCACGACAATACATTGGGTGACCAGTTGCCATGCTGTATGGAGGCTTGGCTCGATGCTGTCGGCAGGCACATCAACAGGCTCCGTGGTTCAGGGGTAGCTTCTACATCTGAGACTAAAAGTCAATGGGTTATGGCCGGTGGCAACTCCCGCCCTGTGGTGTTGCTGGAGACCGCAGAATGGAACCAGCGTGAGCCTTACAACCTACAGTGTCCTATGATAGGTCAAAGAAACTGTCTGACGGGGTGCGTTCCGACAGCATACGCCATAGTGATGCGCTATTACCAGTATCCCAGCTATGGTTATGGTACCACTGTTGCATATCGTTCCAATCAGGGGGCATATGTATCTGCGCATGACCTTACCCACGGCTATGCTTGGACAGATATGCCCATGCAGGTGACACTATACTCCTCAGAACGTGAAAAGGATGCTGTGAGCCGTCTGATGGCAGATGTCGGTGCTGCTCTCAGAGCGGACTATGGCACGAAAGAAACCTCTGCCTCATTTCGCGATAATGTGATGACCCGCCACTTTGATTACAGGGGAGAGACTCGAAGTCTTTCGGACTACACGGAGAATGGCGAAGACGGTTATTTCTCTTGGGTGGCAGATATGAAGGAACAGCTCAACAGGGAGCACCCCCTCGTATACATGGGGTTTGGCGGTGAGGGCGGCCACGCCTTTGTGATTGACGGCTATGCTGATGATGGCTGCTATCATGTCAACTGGGGTTGGGGTGGCTATAGCAACGGCTATTTCGCCCTTGGCAATCTTATGGGCTATGACAACAGTCATGCTTGTATTTTTGATTTCGTTCCGATGTCTCAGGACGGAGACCCAGCAATATACTGCGAGGAGGAAGAACGTCTGTATCCCTCATTAAAATACGCCATTGCGTCGGCACCTGCAGGCGAAGCCATACATCTTGTGCTTCTTGATGACCAACCTGCAGCAGATGATGTTTTCAGGATAGGCGAGGACTGTGACATCACGCTTGACCTCAATGGCTGCAAGCTTATGGCTGACAGTGTGATGACCGTGTTCAACTATGGTACCCTAACGGTAACCGACAAACAGCGTGGCGGCGCTTTGGTTAATTGCGAGATGGTTTGTCTGGGTGGTGGTGATACCCGTATTTCAGGAATACGTTGGGAAAACCGCAACGAACACGGCGGACTTTTTGTTCTTGACAAGGCACAAGCCACGATTGAGTCTTCTACCATTCTGAGCAACGGTCTCGGCATCATACAGGGCCGTGACGATGGCACTCTTACTGTTGTCAACACCGCCGTGGAAAACACCAGTAACGACGGTAATGCCATCAGCCTGTACGACAACGTCACGGCAGTGATGGACGGCTTGTTGGTGCGAGGTTTCACATACGTCACCACGCCAAACCTTCGGAGCCTAACAGGGCTCTTCAGTACGAGAGTCATCGATAGTCAGGTGCCCGACGGCTACCTGCAGTCACGTAACACAGATGCTGTGACAAGTCAGATTTACCCTTGGCGCATTGATGATCAACTCACCGGAGCGGTTGCTCCGTTCTCTGTGAGCCAGCGTCCCCACTCATACTTCTCTCTCTCGGGCGTCAGGTCATCTGTCCCATTTCGGGGCATCAATGTTGTGAATGGAAGAAAAATAAGATACTGATTACTTGTAAAATAAAGATACACATGGAATATATGTCACAAGAGGGCTACGATGAACTGGTGGCCGAAATAGAACAACTGGAAAAGATTGACCTGCCAGCGGCGCGCGATGCCATAGCTGAGGCTCGCGACAAGGGCGATCTCAGCGAAAACTTTGAATATCATGCCGCAAAACGTGAGCAGGGACGCATTCTCGGTCGCATACGCTTCAAACGTCGAGTGTTGGAAAACGCCCGCGTGCTCGACCGCTCGCGCCTCAAGGGTGATGTGGTAGGTCTGCTGAGCCGTGTTAAAATCACCAACCTTGCCAACAACATGTCAATGACATACCTCGTGGTAAGCCCCCACGAAACTAATCTGCGAGAAGGCAAGATTTCCAACAAATCGCCTATCGGCCAAGCCCTCATAGGAAGGAAGGCTGGTGACATTGTCGATGTTCAAGTGCCTGCGGGTATGCTAAAACTGCGCATAGACAAAGTAAGCCTTTGATGATTGCAGACACTCTGTGACAGAGCAGTATATTATGGCAGAAAGAGACTCTCTCTTCCTGCCTTTTTATCCCAAATCGGTCATTAGGGCTTATTGTATTCTGGTTCTTTAGGAGAGTGGATTTTGTTTGGCTTTTAATGAGTAATAGCGAGTTGTTGCAATTTAAGCAAAAGATGCCTTATAAAGAACAAAAGACTGCAAGCTGTTCTAAAATATCGCATTCAACGACCTAATGACCGTTTTGGGTTTATTATAAGTCGGTGTGATGATATGTTGCCCACGTTGTTTTCTGCACAGCACTAACCTCGAATCAATTACCAGATTTCAGTGTATAACAGAGAAACTCTTAGGTTGGAATGTTATGGCGGCAGTCAGCGGTTGTTGCTAACCCGAAAATCCTCCAGAGAGATATTCTTCTTTCGCCAAAATGGCAATGATTTCTGCCTGTTGTGCAGGACTTTTTGCCATTTTGGCATTGTCAGACGGGTTGGCACGCTTTATGCGTTATATAAGAGTGAAAGCCGAGAGCTCCAGAGAGCTTGAGACCAAGATAAAAACAAAGAACAAATTTAAAATAGGAGGTTATTATGTTACCAGTAATGAAATCTAACGGTTGGTTCCCAACAATGTTTGATGAAATCTTTAACAATGAGTGGATGCCTAAGATGAAGGCAACCGAGCCTGCTATCAACGTAAAGGAAGACGGCAAGGCTTACACAATGGAAGTGGCAGTACCTGGCATCAAGAAGGAATTCTGTCGCATCAATATAAACAACGACGGCAATCTGGAAGTTGCCATCGAAAACAAACTCGAGCACAAAGAGGAGGACAAGAAAGAGCACTTCATTCGTCGTGAGTTTAGTTACTCCAATTATCAACAGACCTATGTGCTTCCAGAGAATGTGGTAAAGGAAAAAATTTCTGCCAAAGTTGAGAATGGCGTGTTAAGTATTGTCATGCCAAAGCAGACTAAGGAAGAAGAGAAGAAATCACAACTCCAGATTGAAGTCAAATAATCTTCATCTGTCAGAGACCGCATGTTAGTGTGATTGATTTTGTTGGATTGATTTGACATGATGATAGCGGGGTGACAGACATCAGTAGATGTCGAGTCACCCCGCTTTTTTGTTATGCCGTTTCTAACTTGTCTCAGTTCTCACCGGTCAGTGGGAACATGGCCATGCGATAGGCAAGAAATCCGTATGGTATAAGTTTGATGTCAAGGCCATGTTTGAGCGTGGCTGGAGCCGTGAGGGGCATCACTGGGTCGCCCTTGTCTGGATTCCAATCCACGAGATCGGCCTTGGCGCTGATGGTAAGTGGTGCATCGTTATAGTGCCACAAGAAAGGATGTTTCAGAGGCTTGTACTCAACTTTGCAGTTGTTGAGGCTTTTTGGTGTGAGGGCGTAGCGGAACTCGGTCCACAGTTCTTCGTTGTTGTCAAAATAGTCACGGTTGCCACGTTGCATTGACATGGCGCAGAGCAACGGTCCGTAGTTGACCCAAGCACATCGGCCTTGTGGCATAAAGCCGTCAAGTTCCATGCCTCCGTTGCTGCCTACCATCATACCCCACGACGGTGCTTTTTTACCTTGATAGAAGGGGAATTTCTCATTGGTCATGACCAGTTCGGGTTTCATGGATAAAGTAAGCTCAATCTTGTCGCCCGCTTTCCATTTGTTGCGAAGCACGGCGTTGCCTTCCTCTGTGGTGTATGCTACGGTCTTTCCGTTGATGGCGATGGTGGCGTTTTTGCACCATTCGGGAATGCGCAGGCGCACTACCTTGTCTTGCGGAATGGCGTTGAGTGTGAATGTGAGTTTGTCGCGGAACGGATATTCTGTTTCGCACTTTATGTCAAGTTTCCCGTCGTTTGTCTTGAGATGGGCGGGGCCATATGTGAGCCATAGGAGGTCTCCGTTGCCGTTGGTCATAGCCATGTTCATGATGTAGTTGGGCAGTGCGCGGTTGATGTTAGCTGGACAGCATGTTGGCCAATGCATTTCCTTGTAGTAGGTGCCGTCGTCACGTATGCGCAGGTGAAATCCGGGAATGCGGTTGGGGGCTTGTGTATAGACGCATTGTGTGAACGAAGGGTTTACTGCGCCAGGCAAAGCATTGAATGCATCGCGTTCGATGCGGTCGCCATAACACGGCATGCCAGTGGCGCGCGCCAGCCAGATGTTAGACCACATGAAGTCGGAAATGTCGCAACTCTCGGCGGCCTCAAAAGCCCCTATGCCGTGCAGGTATTCGTTGGACGAGTTTGCGCCGATGGGCAGCATGGAGTTTTCCTGCAGAAACTCATAGGCATTCATTGATGCAGCAAGATATTCAGGATTGTTGTTCCAGATATAACCTATAGCTGGTAGCTTGGCAGGTTCGTTGTAGCTCACTCCGTGGCAGATGGCGGTGCGCAGGAACTTCTTGTCCTTTGCCCATGTGTTGACGTATGCCGCCTCGTAATTTTTGAGTACTTGCAGTGCACGGTTTGCAAAGCTCATGTCGCCAGTGATGCGCGACAACTCAAACATGTTTTCAATGCCGCAAATTTTGCGCATGTTGTCAAGATTACCACCATTGAACGGATCTTTCTGTTTTGTGTCAAAGGCAAATAGTGGGAAGTTAGCATAGACCTTTTTCAGCATGTTGAGCACACGTTCGTCCTTTGTGGCACTGTAGTAGGCCAGTGCTGCGCGGCAGAAGATGCCTTCGCTCCAATACATGCCGTAGTCGGCATCAAGTTTGCCCCACTTCTCCACATAGTCTTTGTTGTTGGAGTGTATGTAGCCGTTGGGCTTTTGGCGTGCCACCACCGCTTCCATCACACGGCGGCTGCGGTTGATGAGCAGCGTATCGTCAAGCAGGAAGCCGAGGCGTGTAAAGCCGTCGGTGTAGTAAGCGGTCTGTTCGTAGTGCCACCAGCCACCCTGATTGGGGTCGCCCCAGCCGCGCACGAACTCCGTAAATTCAATGCCGATAGTCCTTGTCATGCCGCGGGCAGCTTTCTGTGCCCATTCCTTGAGCCAACCTTCAGGCTTGAGTTCGCCGAGGTCAAAAGGGGCATACGCTTTGGGGTTGTTTTTGGCGTTGCTTGATTTCTGGGCTGATGTGTTGAGGCTGCATGCCACAAGAGCCGCAACCACAAGAGTCTGTAATTTTAGTTTCATGAATGTAAGCGTATTTTGTGTTAGAATGATTCCGTGTCGTGTGATCTTTATGGTTTAGAAACATGTGCATACGGCAACAGATCACCAAATGTCTTCTGCTTCGTAGCCGGCATAGACACTCTTGGGTGCATATTCGAGGTAGTCGAGTTCAAAACTTGCGGCTGTGTTCTCCATCACGTTTTTCACTCGGAGGTACAGTTGCTGGGAGGGGTCTATGGTTCCTGTATAGACAATGTAACGCAGGCGTGCGTACGGTGCCTTGACTACAGAACTTCTCATGGACTCCAGCGGTGCGGTGCCTTGGCCTGTCTTGATGCCATCGTGCTGTGGCGGTTTCATATAGCCGCGATTTCTCATATCCTTGTCGTTCTGGCGATTGAGGTCCCAGTCTGCGCCGTCGAGTTGGTAGCCTACGGCATTGCTGGATACGTCAAGACGCAAGTCTATCGGCAGTCCGCATGCGTGCAGGCGGTTGGGGTCGGTGCCTATGTATAGCTGTGCCATGCCGAGTGCAGGGTAGTGTGCCACGCTTATGCGAAATTCGTATGTGCCACGGAATGGCACTGGTGGCAGGGCTACCGTAAAGTCATATTGCCCGCTGATGTTGTGCTCGTCACCTTGATAGTTTTCTATTGTGGCGTAATAATAGGATATGTATTTGTAGTTACATCCCTCGGCCATCTTGATACGGTCGAAATATCCGGCAGGGAAGTAGTAGTTCTTGCTATCCTTTATTTTTCGGAAGTTGTTGGTGATGAGTTCGGGTAGCAGTGACGAGAAGTCCCAACGTATGCGTTCGTTGAGTACGGAATTTGGCACTCCTTCGTCATATACGAGCGGTTCGCTTATGGTATAGTAGAAGCCATTGAGGGCTTGCTGCTGGTAGTCCTTGTTGTTTTCATATATGAGAATGCCCGGCCGTTGCACGCTTTTCACTTTGAGGTCGGTGCCGTAGAGTCCATAGTCGTAGGTCACTTTGCGGTTTATGCGTTTACCGTCAGACTCGGCTCCCTCTGTAATCTTCATGAGTCGGCGTTGTGTCTTACCCATGGTTTCATAATATTCGTAACAGTCTACTCCCAACGTAGTCGGGTCGGCGTATCCGTAGCCCATTTCACAGTGATGTTGCACTATCTGGTCCCATCTGATGCGCATGGGCAGCAGGTGGTAGGCTATAAACTTGTTGACGGCGTTGTTCTCGTTTTTCGGGTTGCTGTTTCGGCAGTCAGGATATAGTTGGCTGCATTTTTCCTTGATGGCAGCATAGACCTGTTCCCAGTTTGATATGCGTCCGTTGTCGCTGTATTTGATTTCTGGCAAGTGCCAGTACTGAGCCAACACACTGTCGGTTTCTACAAAAGCGGTGTATCCGAAGTAGCGCCGCTCTGGTGCATAGATTACCTCACCACTTGTGGAGGTTCCTGTGCCGTGGTCAAGTTTTTCGTATGCTAAGTCGCGGTATTTTGCCATGGAGTCTTGCCAGCCAGTCAGTTTGAGAAGTTCACCAAACACCTGCAGGTTAGGTGTCTGTTTTATGAGTTCGGCAAGGTTAGAGTTAGAGAAGTCAAGCACATGGTCAATGGTGTGTATCACTCCGTTTGATGTCTCAAGGTCGCGCGTTAGCACGTTAGACTTGTTGTTCAGCACTATAATCGAACTGTTTTCTCCTGCCTTGAAGCCCACCGTAATGAAGCGGTCATCAAGGTTGGTGCGGTCGAGTGCGCCAGAGTTGAAGTCGGTGGAGTAGTATGCTTTTGCGTCTTTGGAGTCGATGATGGCGTTCTTTACGATGGCGTTGGCTACAGAGTCTGAAACCTGCCTGACGTCAAACCCTGTGGTCTCGTAGATTGAGTCGAGATACTGGCTCATGGCCTTGTTGTTAGGTGCAAACACGGTATAGTTGCCTCTGGCCGAGAGCATCTGGGCCGCTGTGGACTGTGACTTGTCGCTGAAATGCACTTTGTTGAGTATGCTCACAAAGTCGCTGTAGTCGGGCTTCTCCTTGAGAACGTCAATAATGGTTTTGCCTGTGAAGGTGTAGATGTCGCTGTCGTCAACGTTATCTGAGCAGCCATACGACAAAAAGATAGATGTTGTCGCCAAAATAGACAACAATAGTTTATGGGTAGACATATATCAATATTTTTTGAACTATAATGAACCACAAAGATAATTATAAATATTTAAAAACATGGCAACTTGCGAATAAAAAACACGCAAAAAGGAACATGGGAGCAAAAATAGCGAATATTCATATCGGAAATGAATAATCTTTGTCGCAACAGAGACTGTTTTTCCTTAATTATTGTAATGCCGCCCATTGCCGAGGCGTTTCCACGCATTGCACAATTTGCGCAGACTGCACAAGGACAGATGGACTTCTGGCAAATTTCGGAAAATAGCGTAAGATATTTTGTTGTTTCATTGAAAGGGTGTATTTTTGTAATGACTTTAAAACAGCATATAGTAATGGAATCACAGAAGATGAAAATTGTAGGCGGACGTGTGTTTACTCCACAGGGTTGGGTAAAAGACGCCACAGTAGTAGTAGAAAATGGCAAGATAGCAGAGATTGCGGCAGGACCAGTAGAAATTGCGGGTGCTCAGGTTGTCGATGCCAAAGGCGGCAGCGTAGTGCCAGGCGGTGTGGAGCTTCACATACACGGAGGTGGAGGCCGCGATTTTATGGAGGGCACCGAGGATGCGTTCCGTACAGCTATTGCGGCTCACGCCAAGCATGGAACCACGTCTATCTATCCTACACTTTCTTCGTCATCTGTGCCAATGATAAAGAAAGCATTGGCAACTTGCGAAAAGCTTATGGCCGAGCCATATTCTCCTGTATTGGGGCTGCACCTTGAGGGGCCTTATTTCAATCCTGGCAAGGCCGGTGCCCAGATTCCGGAATACATCACTCCACCTATTCCTGATGACTACAAAGACATAATCAATAATACTACGGCACTGAAACGTTGGGACGAGGCTCCGGAGTTGCCTGGCACCACCGAGTTTGGCAGATACTGCACCGAGCATGGCGTTTTGGCCGCCATTGCCCACACCAAGGCCGAGTATGTTGACGTGAAGCGCGCTTGGGATTGTGGTTTCCGTCACGCCACCCATTTCTATAATGCTATGACAGGCTTCCATAATGTGAGGGAGTTTAAGCATGAGGGTACGGTAGAGAGCGTCTACACCTTCCCCGAGATGTCGGTAGAGATGATAGCCGATGGCATTCATGTACCACCAACAATACTGAAGATGATATACATGGTCAAGGGCGTGGAGCACACTGCGCTGATTACCGATGCCCTTGCCTGCAGTGCAAGCGACAGTGATACCGCATTTGATCCTCGCGTGATTCTTGAGGACGGTGTGTGCAAACTTGCCGACCGCTCGGCTCTGGCAGGCAGCATAGCCACCATGGATCGCCTTGTGCGTACTTGCGTAGAAAAGGCCAGTATACCTTTTGAGGATGCTGTACGCATGTCGTCCGAAACTCCTGCCCGCATAATGGGAGTGCTCGACCGTAAGGGAACTCTTGAAAAGGGCAAGGATGCGGATATATGCATATACGACTCTGCCATCCAGCTGCAGGCTGTGATACAGCAGGGCAGATTGGTGGAAGGTGTGAAGTAAACCTGATTTCTGCGGGAGTGGAAGCAGGCACACATACACAGCCATTCGGATAGGTAACTGCGTTTAATACAGTTTCATGCTTTGTAGAGTGGCCAGTTTAACCCAATTCGGTCGTTTCGCCCTATTGGCCGATTTGAGTCTATCGTTGCATTATGTCCGCTTATAGTCTGAGCGGAGATGATGCAACGTTTTTTTTTGTTATCCGAAAATGTGAAAAAATGCAAAAAGCACACGGCGCGGCATAAGATGCAGCAAGTTTTGCTTAATTTTGCACTCTAATATCCTTAATATAAATTAGGTTGACAGGTGAACCTGATAGTTGATATAGGCAACAGCTTTGCCAAAGTGGCTTTTTTTGAAAACGGCGAGATGCTGAAATGGGAGCGCATGGACATAGAACATGTGGAACATTTCTTGAGAAACGACAGTTTCGTTGGTAGGTGCGTTCGGTGCATAGTGTCTGCCACAGTGGATTTGCCGCACAATTTTGGTGAGACGTTGAAAAATATCGGGATGAGGGTGATGTTTTTGGGAGCATCGTCATCACTCCCTTTTGTCAACGACTACAGAACTCCGCAAAGTCTCGGCACAGACCGCATGGCGGCCGTGGCGGGAGCACTGAAGATGCTGCCTGGCGAAAACGTGCTGGTGATTGATGTGGGAAGTTGTGTAACCTATGATATACTAACCGCAGACGGTCATTATCTTGGTGGCAACATTGCTCCTGGCCTGCTGATGCGTTTCTGCTCTATGCACGAACATACGGCACGTTTGCCCCTTGTCAGCGCTGATGGCGAACGCCTCTCGTTGGGGAGAGACACAGAAACGGCCTTGAGGGCAGGGGTGCTCAAAGGCATAGAGTATGAAATAGAAGGATATGTGAAAGATCTACATAATAGGTTCGGACAAGTTAAGGTGGTTCTCACTGGCGGCGATTCGGACCACTTCAAGGACGTGCTTGCAAAGGTTGCGGTCTATGATGCCCATCTTGTGCTCCGCGGTCTTGATTTTATATTGCAATATAATGAAAAAGACATCTAAATTTGCATTGGCAGTGTTGGCCGCCGTTGTGGCGTTGTCTTCTGCCATGGGACAGACGAGCGGCAGCAACTCTCCTTTTTCCAGATACGGTTGGGGAACACTGGCTGACGAGTCCATGGGCTTTAACAAAGGTATGGCGGGTTTGGCTGTTGCCATGCACGACAGCCTGTCCATCAACCGTCAAAACCCTGCTGCCTATTCTGGGATATGTGCGCAGACCCTGATTTTTGATGCGGGCATCTCGCTGCAGAATTGCCAGCTCAAGTCAGGAGGCAAAACCGTCAATGCCCGCAATTCTTCGGTGGACTACATTGCCGCGGGCTTCAGGCTTGCCCCAGGGGTGGGTTTGTCGTTGGGATTGCGCCCGTTTTCGTATGTGGGCTACAACTTCAGCACGTCAAAGCCTCTTGATGACATCGACGGGTACGGCTCGAAGACCACCAGTAGCTCTTATTATGGTGACGGTGGATTTCGTCAGGCTTATATCGGTGTGGGCTATAGGCCTGTGCT
Organism: uncultured Prevotellaceae bacterium; assembly: GCA_900557555.1. Lineage (GTDB taxonomy): Bacteria > Bacteroidota > Bacteroidia > Bacteroidales > Bacteroidaceae > UBA6382. The sequence goes on from USTH01000005.1 coordinate 25,747, forward strand.
GCCGTTGTCAGTCGGCATGAACATCAATTATATATGGGGTGATTATCAACACTCTTCAACTGTGAGCTATAGCGATGCTACGGTGCAGTCGCTCACTCGCAACTATAAGGCAACAATAAATGCTCCAACCGTGGACTTCGGTGCCCAGTACAAGTACAAGCTGGACGAGAAGAATAGTTTCACTCTGGGTGTGACATACGGTCTTGGGTGCAAGATAAACCAACAAGCCAAGTTCGTCAACACACAGTCGGGTACCAACTCCTCCAACACTCCCGACACCATGCGTGTGGGCAAAGCTTTTGCCTTGCCTGACAAGGTGGCCGTCGGTCTGACATGGAACCGCGGAAATAATTTGGTCGTAGGTGCAGACTATTCTGTCGAGTTTTGGGAGAAATGCCGTTTCCCCTGGTTGCGCGGCTCAAGCGGCTTGGCCGTTTATGAGGTAGGCAAAGGGCATCTGCGCAATCGCCACAAGGTGACAGTCGGTGTCGAGTATGTACCCAATCCGCGCGGATATAAAATCAAAGACCATATTGCCTACCGTGCAGGTATGTCATACTCTTCACCCTACACAAAAACAGGGCATGGCAATGACGGTCCGGAGTACTATCTTGTCAGTGCCGGTGTGGCCCTGCCCATCGTAAACAAGTACAGCACTCGCTCGGTGCTCAACATATCTGCCCAGTGGGAGCATGCAGCCTCCAGAGACCTCAAGGCTCTCAAGGAAGACTATCTGCGCCTGTGCATAGGTCTGACGTTTAACGCCACGTGGTTCAACAAGTGGAAGTTTGAGTAGGCAGAACAGTCCTATGACTTGCAGTGGAAAAAGCCTTCTTGGCGCAATGATTCTATGCGTCGCCGTCACAGCGGCGACCTCCTCGTGTGGTGACACCAAACCGCCTACGGCGCCAGCCATACACCTGCGCGACTCTTCGAGCATACTGACAAGCTATGGCGTGAGCAAACTCATCTCTGACTCAGGGCGCATACGCTACAAAGTGGTGGCAGAGGAGTGGCGCATATATGACCGTACCAATCCACCACGCCACAGTTTCCCCAAGGGCATATTGCTTGAGAAGTTTAGCCCGAACTACCACATAGAGATGTTTATCACCGCCGACACAGCCTATTGGTACGACCAGAACCTTTGGGAGTTGCGCGGACGCGTGAAGATGTGGGACCGTGATGGAACATTGTTCACCTCGCAGCGTCTCTATTGGGACATGCGGCGCCACGAATTCTACTCAAATGTCTATTCTCACCTCAAGACCCCTGACAAGGAGGTCGAGGGCATGAGTTTCCGCTCCGACGAGAAGATGCGGCAATACACAATCAGCCAGACACGGGCCGTATTTCCATTGCCAGAGGCGGCAGCCAACGAACAGGATTCGGTGAAGCAGGCGGAGCAGAACGAAGAACCGCAGCCGACATCGGTCATTGCACCCCGAACGCCTGTGAGGGCATCTGAAAAACCCAACCCTCAACTGCCTCCGGGCGGACATTTCAAGTAACACGGGCAGACAATACACGTCTTTTGGGCCGTTTTTATTAAAAAGTATGCAGAAAACAATTTGTATGTGCAATCTTTTTCCTAATTTTGGAGTTTGAAAACATGGCGCATTGCCGTTGCCTCCGCTTTTTGTATAGAAACAAGGGTTGTGGCAGACGCATTGCAGAGACTTGTTAAAACGGATAGATAAAAATAAAAACAACAAAATATAATGGCAGCAATTCAAACAATCAGAAGCAAAGGTAAGTTGCTCATTACCATTATTGGTATTGCACTCCTCGCATTTATAACGGAGGAGTTTTTCCGCGCTACCGAAGCACAGAGAAATCAAAACAGTGGTGTCGTGGGCATCATCAACGGTGAAAAATTTAAATCACAGGAATACTCCGAGTTGATAGAAGCCTATAAATCCTACATCTCGTTCACCCAAGGCAAAACAAGCTTTACAGATGACGAAGATGCCGCTCTCAAAGAGCAGGTGTGGGAGTCTTATGTAAGCAACAAGCTCATTGAAGCAGAAGCAGAGAAACTCGGTCTTACTGTTACCGATGAAGAACTCCGCAACATCATGGCAGAGGGAACAAACGGCTTGCTTACACAAACACCTTTCGTAAACCAGCAGACAGGACGCTTTGATGTCACTGTCCTCAAGAATTTCCTCGATGAGTACAAGAAGATGCAGTCGGGCAATTCACAGATTCCAGAGCAGTACAGAGAACAGTATGAAAAGCTCCATGCTTACTGGCAGTTTGTAGAGCGCACCTTGAAGGAGAGCCTGCTGCAGCAGAAGTACAACACACTTCTTCAGGCTTCGTTCACCTCTAACCCCGTTGAGGGCAAGATGGCTTTTGATGCCACCTCTACCAGTGCAGACATCCTGCTTGCAGGCATTCCTTATTCCACCATCAATGACAAAGAAGTGAGCGTAAGCGATGCCGACCTCAAGGCAAAATACGATGAACTTAAGGAAAGCTTCAAGCTCTATGCCCCCTCAAAGGACATAAAGTATGTGGCCGTTGCAGTAAAGGCAAGTCCGGCAGACAAGGCCGAACTTGACAAGCGTATGAATGAATATGCTTCGGAGGCTGCCACTACTGACGACTTGGCAAGCCTCGTACGCAGCCAGTCAACGGTTGCTTATGTAGACATGCCACGCACAGCCAGTGCATACCCCGCTGACATCAGCGCAGAGCTTGATTCTATGAGTGCAGGCTCTACAAAGGCTCCGTACTACAACCCTATGGACAACACCATGAACCTCATCAAGCTCGTGGCTAAGACTCAGGCTCCCGACTCAATACTAATCCGCCAGATTCAGGTGGGAGGCAAAGATCTTGCCGACACACGCAACCGTGCTGACTCAATATACAAGGCTCTCCAAAACGGAGCGGACTTTAAACAGATAGCTGCAAAATATGGTCAGACGGGTGATTCTACCTGGCTCGTGAGCAACATGTATGAAACTGGCACTGCCGATGCTGAAAATCTCAAGTTCCTCAACAAGGTTCAGACAATGGAGAGTGGCCAGATATCCAACTTTGACTTTGCACAGGGCAATATCATCGTTATGGTGAACGACCGCCGTCATATGGTAACAAAATATAATGCGGCAGTCATCAAATGCCCGCTCAATTACAGCAACGAGACTTCAAAAACCGCTTACAACAAGTTTAGCAAGTTTGTGGCCGAAAACAAGACCATCGAAGCCATCGAAAAGAACGCTGTGAAGAACGGCTACACAGTCCAGACTCTTAATGGTGTTGAGACGGGTGACTTCTTCTCAATGAAGTATTTCAGCCAGCCTGGCATGGATCGCCACATGATGCGCTGGATTAGCAACGAGGCTAAAAAGTGGATTTTTGACGAGGCAGAGGACGGAGATGTTTCACCGCTTTTCATCTGCGACAATGGCTCACATCTTCTGGTGGTGTCGGTTACCAAGTCTCACGACAAGGGCTATATGCCTCTTGAAGACGTAAAGGAAATGGTGAAAAACGAGGTGCTCCGCGACAAGAAGGCAGAGAAAATCCTCGGCAAGCTGAAGAACTGCAAGACCTTAGCTCAGATGAAGGGCGTTGCTGGTGTGCAGGTAGACACTGCAAAGAATGTCAACTTCTACTCTCAGATGTATGACCCTGCAATCCTCGGTACTGTCACGGGTGTAAAGGTTAACCAGTTTGTTGGTCCGATGAAGGGCTATAATGCTGTATTTGCATATCAGGTGCTCGATGTTAAGAAGCAGGCTGGTGCTAAATATGACGAACAGCAGTATGTGATGAGTGCAGCGCGCAACCATGCCACAATGGCGTTGAGTCCGCGTCAGTACTACGGCGAAAGTCCGTTCCTCACTTATTTGAAGAACAAGGCACAGGTTGAAGACTTCAGATACAGATTCTATTAATCCGTTTCTGTTGCGTCCGTTGCAACTTAAAATGAGATAACCCCAGAAATACGAAGTTTCTAACATAATTGTGGCCGGTGTTTGCTGATAAGGCATAACACCGGCCTTTTTTTATATCAATTCGGTCGTTGGTACTTGTTGCTAAACGAGAATTTCGCCCGTGTTTGCATGAGTGTTTTTCGAAACGGCTTGTGGCAGTTGGATATTGTTTTGTCACGTAAAACGGTGTTGAGTTGTGAATAAATGTTATTTTAGCAGATTGTTGCAGGTTGCTGTTGCGCAAAAATAACAGAATCTGCTATCTTTGCAACATAACAAAGTAAAATCAAGTGAAAACACAAAAAGAAACAGCTATGAAAAAGGTCTTGTTTTTTATGTCAGTGGCCCTGGTGGCAATGATAGGATTCTCTTCGTGCTCTGACGATGAGAACGAGGCGAGCGTTCTCTCCGGAGAATGGCAGGGAGATTGGAATATGTGGTACATGGACGCAAATGGCTATACCTGGTATGCCGATATGACCTATATTCGTTTTGACCGTAGTCACAGCACTTCGGGCACTGGTAGGCAGGTGGATTATTATCGCCGCGGCCCGTATGAATATCTGACCTACAAATTCCGTTGGGCAGTGCGCGATGGAGTGATATACCTCACTTATCCCCATGACAGAAATCTTGACACACGAATTTACAATTACCATCTTGACAATTGGCGTTTTGATGGCTATTTCGGCAGTTCTAATGCCTATTTTACAATGGACAAGCTGACAAGCTTTGACTATTGGGAGCCCACGCTTTGGGTTGACTCCTGGTACGGCTATACGGTCTATATCTATGGAAGCAAGGAATATGAAAATGCCGTTGGTTCTAAGTCCTACAACGGTGGCCGACTGCCCGAAATAATCAAACGTGGCGGACATTCCCCTAAAATGCTTGAGCAGAACAACGCCGGCAATTGATAGCCTACGTCTGGGACGTGTGTCGACAAACGGCGCCTGCCGAATTCTTGGCAGCGTGGCATGATGAGAGTTTTTACCCATGTGGATTGTTTGACCCCATTAAAAGAAAAGACTTATGAAAAAGGTAATTTTGGCTTTAGTGATACTTGCCGCAAGTGTTGACATGATGGCCTTGGGCAGGTCTAAGGTACGCGAATATGCACGTTTCCTTAGCGACAGAATGGCCTATGAACTTGGCCTGTCTTCTGGGCAGTATGACGACTGTTATGAGATAAACTATGATTTTGTCGATGCTGTGGGTGACCTGCTTGACGACATGGAGTGTGGAGACCCCGTTGCCATCGATAATTACTACCGCTATCTTGACTATCGCAATGAGGATTTGTCGTATGTGCTGTCATCTTACCAGTATAGCCGTTTTATATCAACGGAGAGTTTCTACCGTCCATTCTGTATCTATAACGGCGCTTGGGCTTTTCGTCCATATATGACTTATTCCAACCGTAATTATTTCTATATGAGCATACCATTTGGGTATAACGGATATTACGGTGCCCATGCGCGATGCTACTATTCTGCGGGCTTCTATGTTGGGCGTTATTCGGGTCCGCGATACGTATATTCCCCGATTCGTCATCATCGTGATTATAAAACATTCCACCGTCATGACTTCGGTCCCGTGGTGAGTGGGCACGGTAATCCCAGACCTCCTTCATATCGTCCTGCTCCGAGACCCGATGGTCCACAAGCTCGCCCTGACCGCCCTCAGAACAAACCTAAGGGGCCGGATGTTAAGCAGGGTAGGGAACAGAACGGAACCCCGAACGGTGGAGGTGACGGAGTAATCCGGCGCGGACGAGGGTAGTGCTGTTCCCGTGATAGACGCAAGCAAGTTTCCTCTCGTAATTCCCTTGCATGTGACATACGTATCTTTAGTAAAAAACAACATAAGGCATCTTCAGGCTTTTCCTTGAAGATGCCTTATGTTGTTTTGCGCTCATTCGTGCTTGTTTTCCAATCGACAGAAAGCCATCTAAGCATTCTTTTTCCGCCGAAATTGAGTTGCGTTTCGGCCGAAACGCATAAGCCAATCGGCCGGAATGGATGTCGATTTCGGCCGAAAGAAGTTCGTTAGCACAAGTCGGTGCGGTTTCTCTGCATCTTTATTTTGTGGCGGCAAGGTCTTTTGCGGAGTGATGATGTTTCGCAGTGGAGCCGTATGGCTTTCGGTGTGCCTTATGGGTCGGAGGGGGCATGGTGCCACATTCGTGTTCTTTGCATGGTGATGTGGGTGTTGTGCTGTTTCCGGAAACCTGTTGCACATAATGGGCTGTGGTGTGAAGTTGCTGTAAATGTGCGGGTTGTTATGGCTGGCAGTTGGTGTGCTAAGTTGGAAATACACACATCTGCAGAGTGTGCATATTTTTGTGGTATGATTGTGTAAGGCACGGTTGCCAAACGTGGAAAGAATGCCATAAAACGGCATTTTGCCGTCTGTTTATTGGACTTTTTTAAGAAAACAGGGTTTTATTTTCGTGTTTTAGGGCGTGTGGGTTTCCAAAAAATGCGAACTTTACAAGTCAAACGTAAACGTAGGGTATAGATATATGGTATTACGCTTGTTTTTGACATGACGAAGAATTTTTTGCCTTGTTGGTGGCAGCGGATACCTTGACAGATAAAAAACGTGGAAATGAAAATAAGATTACGTAGTTCTGTGTGCACAGACGGTCGCCGTATGGCGGGTGCCCGTGCCCTGTGGGTTGCCAATGGCATGAAACGTGAACAGTTTGGCAAACCTATTATTGCAATAGTCAACTCCTTTACCCAGTTTGTGCCAGGACATACTCATCTGCATGAAGCAGGCCAGATTGTAAAGGCTGAGATTGAGAAGATGGGCTGTTATGCTGCTGAGTTCAATACCATTGCCATTGACGATGGCATTGCCATGGGTCACGATGGCATGCTCTACAGTTTGCCCTCGCGCGACATCATTGCAGACTCTGTGGAGTATATGGTCAACGCCCACAAGGCCGATGCTATGATTTGCATCTCAAACTGTGACAAGATAACCCCCGGAATGCTTATGGCGGCCATGAGGCTCAATATTCCCGCTGTCTTTGTAAGCGGTGGCCCTATGGAGGCAGGGGCATATAAAGGTGAGAACCTTGACTTGATTTCTGCCATGATAAAGGGGGCAGACCCAACCGTCAGCGACGAAGAGTTGGCAGAGGTTGAAAACCGCGCCTGTCCGGGTTGCGGTTGCTGTTCGGGCATGTTCACCGCCAATTCCATGAACAACCTTACCGAGGCCATAGGCTTGTCGCTGCCCGGCAACGGCACCATTCTTGCCACTCACGTTAATCGCCGTCGGCTGATGCAGGACGCTGCCCGCCAGATTGTGAAGAATGCCATGGCATATTACGAAAACGGCGATGAGTCGGTTTTGCCACGCTCTATTGCCACGCGTGCGGCTTTTCTCAATGCCATGACTCTTGACATTGCAATGGGAGCCAGCACTAATACTGTGCTTCACCTTCTTGCCGTGGCGCAAGAGGCAGGGGTGGACTTCACGATGAAGGATATTGACGCCCTTTCGCGCAAGACACCTTTCCTGTGCAAGCTTGCGCCAAATTCTCAGAAATACTCTGTTCAGGAGTGTGGCCGTGCCGGTGGCATGCTTAATTTGCTTGGCGAATTGGCTGCAGGCGGTTTGATTGACACAGACGTGAAGCGTGTCAACGGTGCCACGCTTGCCGAAGACATTGAAAAATATTCGATACTGAAGGCCGATATTGATCCGGAGGCCCAGCGCATCTATTCATCGGCACCTGCCGGTGTGTTCTGCAACAAGCTCGGTGCGCAAGACACCACATATCCCTCGCTCGACACCGACCGTGCCAACGGTTGTATCCGCGACATTGAGCATGCCTACACCAAAGACGGCGGCATGGCTGTGCTGTTTGGCAACATAGCCCAAGACGGTTGTGTGGTCAAGACCGCAGGTGTGGACGAGAGCATCTGGAAGTTCTCCGGTCCTGCCGTAGTGTTTGACTCTCAGGAAGACGCTTGCGAGGGTATTCTCGGCGGCAAGGTCAAGAAAGGCGATGTGGTGGTGATTACCCACGAGGGACCGAAGGGTGGACCGGGAATGCAGGAGATGCTTTACCCCACTTCCTATATCAAGTCCATGCACATGGGCAAGGAGTGCGCCCTCATCACCGATGGCCGTTTTTCTGGCGGCACATCGGGATTGTCAATAGGTCATATCTCGCCAGAGGCTGCCAGTGGTGGCAACATAGGAAAGATTGTTGACGGCGACATCATTGATATTGACATTCCCAACCGTTCCATCAATGTCAGACTGAGCGAGGAAGAACTCAACGCTCGTCCGCAGCAGCCACTCAAGCGCAACCGCACGGTGTCAAAGGCTCTCAGAGCCTATGCTCACTCGGTTTCGTCTGCCGATAAGGGTGGGGTGAGAATAATTGAAGACTGACATACTAACTAACTTACTTACAGAAACAATACGCATATAACATGAAAGAAAAGATTACAGGTGCAGAGGCAATGATACGAAGCCTTGAAAACGAGGGGGTCAAGACTCTCTTCGGCTACCCAGGCGGTGCCATCATGCCCGTTTATGACGCACTCTATGATCATCGCAATACATTGAACCATGTACTCGTTCGCCATGAACAGGGTGCTGTGCATGCGGCCCAAGGCTATGCCAGGGTAAGCGGCAAGGTGGGTTGTGCCATCGTTACGTCAGGCCCCGGCGCCATGAACACCATCACTGGTGTGGCAGATGCCATGATTGACTCCACCCCGATGGTGGTGATATGCGGTCAGGTGGGCGCTGCCTTCCTTGGTACCGATGCATTTCAGGAGGTCGACGTGATAGGTGTTACCCAACCTATTTCAAAATGGAGCTTCCAGATTAGGCGTGCAGAGGATATAGCCTGGGCTGTGAGCCGGGCTTTCTATATAGCAAATTCTGGCCGTCCGGGCCCTGTGGTTCTTGATTTCACCAAAAACGCACAGACCGCCATGGTAGACTATGAGCCAATGAAGGTTGACTTCATTCGTTCTTATCGCCCTTGCCCTCCTACAGATCCGGAGACTGTGGCAGAGGCGGCCAGACTTATCAACGGAGCGGAGAGACCGCTTGTGCTTGTGGGTCAGGGCGTGGAGCTGGGCGATGCGCGCAAGGAACTTCTCCATCTTATTGAAAAGGCTGATATGCCTGCAGGCTGCACAATGCTTGGCCTTAGTGCGTTGCCGTCAGACCACCCTCTAAACAAAGGTATGCTGGGTATGCACGGCAATCTTGGCCCCAATGTGCAGACCAACAAGTGTGACTTGCTTATTGCTGTGGGCATGAGGTTTGACGACCGTGTCACTGGCAATCTCAAGACTTATGCCAAGCAGGCTAAGGTCATACACTTTGAGATAGACCCCGCTGAGGTTAACAAGAATGTAAAGGTTGATGTGGCAGTGCTGGGCAACTGCAAAGAAACTCTTGCCGAGGTTACCAAGCTGGTGACTCCTGCCGACCACAAGGAGTGGATAGACAGTTTTAAGACTTATGAGGAATTGGAGTACGAAAAGGTTATTAAACCTGCCATCCACCCAATCGCCGGTCCATTGTTAATGGGCGAGGTAGTGCGTCGCGTTAGCGACCTCACGGGCAACAAGGCCGTGTTGGTGACTGACGTGGGCCAGAATCAGCTCTTCGGTTGTCGCTACTTTAAGTTCACTCAGGGACGTTCAGTCCTTACCTCTGGCGGTTGCGGCACTATGGGCTTCGGGTTGCCCGCTGCGGTGGGAGCCACATTTGGTGCGCCTGATCGCACCGTGTGTATGTTTTGTGGTGACGGCGGTCTGCAGATGACCATTCAGGAACTCGGTACTATCATGGAGCAGCATGCTCCCGTGAAGATAATCCTCCTGAACAACAACTTCCTCGGCAATGTGCGCCAATGGCAGTACATGTTCTTCCACAAGCGTTACTCGTTTACGCCTATGCTCAACCCCGATTATGAGAAGATAGCCGAGGGGTACGGCATTCCGTCGCGCACTGTAATAGAGCGCGCAGACCTTGACGATGCCATCGGCGAAATGCTACGCACTGATGGGCCATTCCTCCTGCAGTGTGCCATCAAGGAAGAAGACAATGTGCTCCCGATGACTCCACCGGGTGCAGATGTAGACGACATGATGCTTGAGATTAAGTAACGTAACACAAACAGAATAAACGCTTATGACACAATATAACAACAAGGGTGGACAGTGTGGTACATGTGAGACTTGCGGACGGTGCGATGAGAAGTCGCTCGCCAATTGTCCGGAGGGAGTGACCCTATATACCATCATGACCTATTCCGAAAACTTTGCCGGCATTCTCAATCAGATTACGGCCGTATTCACTCGTCGTCAGGTCAACATAGAGAGCCTCAGCGTGTGTGCCAGCAGCACTCCGGGCGTACATAAATATACCATCACGTGCTTCTGCACCGAAGAGACCGTGCAGCTCATCACCAAGCAGATTGAGAAGAAGATTGATGTGCTTCAGGCACGCTATTATACACAAGACCAGATTTTTATCCAAGAGGTAGCTCTGCTCAAACTGAGTACTCCGCGCTTGCTTGAAAACCGTGAGATATCGCGGATTATTCGTGTACACTCGGCAAAGATTGTTGAGGTCAACGAAACCTACAGCATTGTCAACATAACAGGAATGCCAGAGGACATAGAGTCGCTCTATTCAAGTCTGGCAAGTCTTGATTGTGTGCTTCAGTTTGTGCGTACTGGTGCCATTGCAGTGACCAAGAACCCACGAGAACTGCTCGACGAATATCTTGATGTACGCCGACAGGAAAAGACAGAATAAGAGGTGCTGCCGGCCAACGGATTTTGTGCAGGCACCGATGTTCAGACTCAAGACACAACATGAAAGCCAAAGCTTCTACATATCCCTTTGATGTGGAGTTCTTTGATGAGGACTTCACGGGTGATATGTCGTGGCATGTGTTGGGGCAACGCCTTCTGCGTGCAGCCGCACAACATGCCCACGACCGCGGCTTTGAGTGTGTGGTCAACAACGGGCATCCTTGTCTGTGGGTGCTGTCGCGTATGGTTGTGGAGATGAACCGCATGCCTCGCTCGCTCGAAAAGGGCACCATTACCACGTGGATAACCTCTGGCTACCGTTCGTTCACCGACCGCTGCTTTGTCATGAAAGACTCTCTGGGCTGTGAATTGGGCAGGGCTGCAACGGTGTGGGCATTGATAGACTCAGAAAGCCGCGAACCGGTCAACCTGCATAACGTGTTGGGGGCAGACTTTGAGGGGTGCTTCGATGCGGATTGTAGGGTAGAACTTGGTCGTCCAATGCGGTTTACCGCCAATCAGATGAGTCTTGTGGCCGAGCGCAAGGTCTGTTGCTCCGACCTCGACAAAAACGGTCATCTTAACAGTATTAGATATATAGATTATGTGCTTGACACATTTTCTCGAAAAAAACTTGAGGCGTCGTTCCCCTTTCGCATGGAACTTGCATACAGTCATGAAAGCATGTATGGAGACGTGGTGCAGATATTCAGCAAAGAGTGTGCTGTTACCGACACTTCGACAGATGGCAATGAAAACATAATTTATCAGTTTGCACTGAAAAACGGTGAACACACAGCTTGTCAGTGCGCATTGAGATTTCAAAACAGAATAAAAAACAACCAAACTTTTTAATAATAAAAATTATGGCAAAAATTGATTTTGGTGGCGTAGTAGAAGAAGTAGCCACAAGAGAAGAATTTTCACTTGAGAAAGCACGTGAAATTTTGAAGAACGAAACCATCGCCGTGCTCGGTTATGGTGTTCAGGGTCCTGGTCAGGCTTGCAACCTGCGTGACAACGGTTTCAACGTAATTGTCGGCCAGCGCCAAGGCAAGACATTCGAAAAGGCTAAAGCAGACGGCTGGGTTCCAGGCGAAACGCTGTTCTCTATTGAAGAAGCTGCTCAAAAAGGTACAATCGTTTGTATGCTTCTCTCTGATGCTGCCCAGATTGAGGTGTGGCCGAAAATCAAACAATACCTCACTCCTGGTAAGACTCTTTATTTCTCACACGGTTTTGCAATCACATGGAACGACCGCACTGGCGTAGTTCCTCCAAAGGATATTGATGTTATCATGGTAGCACCTAAGGGTTCTGGCACATCTTTGCGCACCATGTTCCTCGAGGGTCGTGGTTTGAACTCTTCTTATGCTATATATCAGGACGCTTCTGGTCATGCCAGAGACAAAGTTCTTGCTTTCGGTGTAGGCATCGGTTCTGGTTATCTCTTTGAGACAACCTTCATCCGTGAAGCAACTTCTGACCTCACTGGCGAGCGCGGTGCTTTGATGGGTGCAATTCAAGGTCTGCTCCTTGCCCAGTACGAAGTGCTCCGTGAGAACGGTCACTCTCCTTCTGAGGCCTTCAACGAAACAGTAGAAGAGTTGACACAGTCATTGATGCCTCTCTTCGCTGCCAAGGGTATGGATTGGATGTATGCTAACTGTTCTACCACCGCTCAACGTGGTGCCCTTGATTGGTATCCTCGTTTCCACGATGCTATCAAGCCTGTTATGGAACAGCTTTACAAGAGTGTAAAAGAAGGCCATGAGGCTCAGATTTCTATCGACTCTAACTCTAAGCCCGACTACCGCGTTAAGCTCGAGGCCGAACTGAAGGCTCTCCGTGACAGTGAGATGTGGCGTGCAGGTGCAGTTGTTCGTAAGCTTCGTCCTGAAAACGACTAATCAGATAGTCTGAGATATTCAAACACAGAAAAAGGTTGGACTTTTCCATTTCGGAAAGCCCAACCTTTTTTGCTACTTGAATCGCATCTTTTGAAAAAATCCACCCCGAAGTCCTATTTTACGGGGCTTCGGAGTGGATTTTATGCTCTTTAGAGTTTTACCCCAAATCGGTCATTAGGTCGTAAATGGCGTCTTTTGTTACTTCTTATGGCCTTTTATAAGGCACCTGCTGCTTGTTTTAGCTCAAAATAGCCCGCTATTATTCGCAAAAATGACAAGCCAATATCTGCTCTGCTATAAAATCGAAATACAACAAGTCTTAATGACCGAATTGGGTTTGCCAGACTGCAATAATTCGAATTCATTCTTCAAAACCTATTGGACTTTGGAGCATTGAGGCCGTACCAAACAAACAAGACGATAGGGTTATCCAAACTGGACAAACCTATCGGCTTGTAAGATGTCGGCCAATATAATCCTTACAAATCGGCCTTTGTTAACTCACATTTTGCGACTTCAATAGCATGAAACTGTAGTTCTTTTTCGCCCTCTATTGCATCCAAGATTTTATCTGCCAGCCACAAGGTGAGCAGCTCTTCCTCATCAAGATGAAAATATTCTGCCAACTTCGTAACTTGGCTTCTCTTCGCTCGCCTATCCCCACGTTCAATCTTGCTGAACATGGGAGTATCTATTTCTAAGTATGCAGCCACTTGACGCTGCAATATTCCTTGTTCGTCTCTTAGAGACTTTATCTTGTTTCCTAATAACATATCCGTTTTATTCTTTATCTAATATTACGATTTCCCAATAGCCTCCAAATCTACCACCTGTTCGTTTAATTTTGCCTAATTCACGAAGTTTACGTATTTGCTTCTCAACTCCTCGTGAAGACATATTCAATTGCATTGCGATTTCAGCGGCTGTTATATGTGGGTCTCGTTTTATAATATCTATAATCAAGTCCTTTGTTTCCGAACTTCTTTCCGAACTTTTCGTTTCTGTTTCCGAACCTCTTTCCGAACCAAGTATATCTGTTTCCGAACTGTTGCTATTCGTTTCCGAACTTTCACGACATCCTTCATGAACAGGAATAGTAACCAAGAACGTCAAGCGGTCATCTGTAGTTTCAAAGATGGCACGTGGTGAACCATTCTCTGCTAACTTTGTTTGTATTGTTGGAACACCAGTTGAGCGACCCTCTGTAAGGTCAAGTTCTTTTAAGAAATCACCCAAACGACGGTTGCGATAGCGACGGCTTTTTAGCATATCGCCCTTTTCTATATCCTCCTTGGAGATGCTTCTGTCAGGTCCAGGACAATTGAGTATAGAGATTCCGCTTGGTTCAATGGTAATCTCTATTGGTTCATGCTGCAAGAAATCTCTGTGATATACAGAGTTTACAACTGCTTCCTCGATAGCATCGTATGGATAGTTCCAGAAGCGTTCAGCTTCCTGCCTACCAGAAATCTTACGCACATGCTCTTTTAGCACGTTGCTTTTGATATAACCCATTGTCTGCTTTATCATCTGTGGAACACTTCCTTTGAACGTGACTTCCGTGAAATTGTTTGGGTCTTTCATTTTTCCATTAGGGAACGTTACCACATCAATTTGAGTATAAGGGAAAAATTTGCTTGGATTCTCGCAGAACATCATGGCTGCCACGTTGCGAAGCTTGCGATTCTCTTTAGGCCCTGTGAAGAGTTCCATCTGGTCAAGAATACTATCTAACGGCATCTTAACCACGTCATCTGCCAGCTTGCTACCTACCTTGACAAGGTAGTCACGGAGGAGTATCAGAGAAATGTCCTCTTGTTGTATCTCATCATTACCACGTTCGTCAAATGGAATGCGATTAGCCAACTCTCGCAGCTCGACAAGAGCCTCTCCCTTGGCGTCAATACTGCTTGTACCACTACGAATGTAGAAGTATTCCTTGGAGTCTTTAGCCGTCACGTTTGAAGGTATAGAATACGGACGGTAGCTGCCAGCAGGGCACCATATAACTATCAACTGCTTCCCGTCTACTTCCTCTACAGAGGTTCGAGGTAAGTAGTATGGAGCCATTTTGTTGTTGTAGCCCACCATCTCCTGCAAAATGTTATCTATCTTTTCCTCTGGCACACCTTCTACGGGACGAATTGCCATACCTGTTTTATCGTCAGTATCTACACCAACTATGATATATCCACCGCCAAGATCATCAAAGTCGTTGGCGAAAGCACATATACTGTGATATATGCTTCCTGGATTCCAACCCTTCTTAAACTCAATGCGGTTTGATTCTATTTTCTGCTTGTTAAGCAGGTCGTTTATGTTTATTACAAGTGCCATAAAATTTTTATATTGGGGCATTATGTGACCATACCTATGAATTTGATTTTTTTCATGACTTTATGTAGCCATCTCTCTATATCATTTGAATTGTTGAAAGGATATTTTCTAAGATAATCATCAAAGTCTGCGAGTATATTGATTTTACCCGTTGGTGGAATTGGTTTAAATTGACAAATGTGAGTAAAAAGTTGTACATGTCGCTGATTCTTAGTAATTTGGTGGTGATTAGCACATGAAGTTCAAACCATCGTGTGTACAACCTTTATACAAAAATCGTCAAAATACTTGAGATATGCAAGCAATTCTCTGAAAATCTCGTTAATGAATCAGATAATGTTCCACTTCGTGGTCTTCTCCCTAAGTTTTCTGATTTGGAAGTGGTGGCACTATTCTTGACGGCAGAGACAGAGAGTATTGATAGTGAGAAGTGGTTGTTCGACTATAAATTGCAAGAGTACAAGGATAGCTTTCCTAATCTCATATCAAGGAGACTGTTCAATGACCGCAGAAAGAAAACGGCAGACCTGTGTGAGGAACTGCGCAAGATGATTGCCATGAAAATGGATGGCGGAGAGGAACAATTCTTTGTTGATGCCAAGCCAATAGAGGTCTGTTGAGTTGCAATAGGAAAACATTGCAAGATGTGACGTGCAGGTGCAGTTGTTCGTAAGCTTCGTCCTGAAAACGACTAATCAGGAAGTCAGCTCTTTAGAGTTTTACCTCAAATCGGTCATTAGGTTGCAAATGGCGTCTTTTGTTACTTCTTATTGCCTTTTGTTTTTTTAGAAGGCATCTGACGCTTGCAATTTGCTCGTAACGGCCCAGTGTTACTCGCAAAGACAGCAATCAATATCTGCTCTGCTAAAAATCGAAATACAACAAGTCCTAATGACCGAATTGGGTTTAATAAAGCATGCCGAACATCCATAAAGGTATAATGTTGCCGTAGCCTGTTTCGATATCGTCTTTAACTACATAGCCGTTTTCGATGTCTCGCAGTTGTTTTTGCTTCTTTTTTTTGCCTCCAACTTCAAATGTGTATTTGTTGTCAATGAGGAAGTCTGATATAGGCGATACTGTGACTGATTTTAAGGAGCGGGTTTGGTTGAAGAAGAAAGTCTCTCGCACTGTACCAATTTCTATGTGCTGGTTTCCAAGTGCATAGATAAGCGGTGGGTTGTCAAGATATATCTTGTCTACTTTGCCCAGTCCTTGTATGCCATTTGTTGAGGTGCGTAGTTGGCTTATTAGTCCTGCTTTTTCTAAATAGGCACAAAGGTCTGCAATGTTATTTCTTGACACTTCCAGTTGTCCGCCAATTTGTGACATGTTTGGTTTGAATGGTGCGCTTTGAGCAATAATGGCAAGCAGGCGCTTGATTTTTCTTGCCGTAGATACAGTAAGGTCTGCATATTGTGGAATGTCTATTTCTATGGTTGCATTGACCACTTGTTGTATATATTGGTTGATGTCCCCATTAGCAAAGGGATAGTAGCCCCTTTGCAAATAGTCTGCAAAATACTTTAAGGGCAAAAATCCTTGGGGTATTTCCACTTGTTGCATAAGAAGTTGCTGTAGTGAGCATGGAGGAAGGTGTATGTCGTGAAAGAGTTCTAAGTATTCTCGGTACGAAAGGCCTTGCATTTCATATATCAATGCTCGGCGACTCAGGTCAAAAGCTCCTTTTGCTATATCAAGTACAGACGACCCTGTAAATACGACATGCAGCTCGGCGTGATAGTCATAAATCAGTTTCAGTTCTCTTGACCAATCTTTATATTTGTGAATTTCGTCAATAAACAGATATTTGCCTCCAATTTTTGAGAAATCGTCTGCAATATCAATCAGTCGGTGACTGGCAAAATAAAAATCTTCAGCTTGTACATATAGCGATTCGTTTTGAGGCAAATTTTCTTTGATGTATTGTAGTACGAGGGTGGTTTTGCCAATTCCTCTTGGCCCCATCAGTCCTACCATACGAGCACTCCAGTTTATGCGGTCATACATATAGCGGTGAAACTTGGTGCTGGTTTCTCTCAACAGCTTGTGAAATGTGGACTGTAGTTGTTCCATGACAAATAAATCTTTTTGTTCTGTTAATATGAATGCAAAGATACAAGTATTTCGTGATGTTGCACTAAATACAGTGCACTTTTTCTCGAAAACTGCACTAAATCGAGTGCAGTTTTTGCAAAAACTGTGACTTCCCCTAAGAATGGTTGACACTTTAACCCAATTCTGTCCTTATGACTTATTGTATTTTGAATTTTTAGGAGAGCAGATGTTGCTTGTCGTTTTAGGGAATAATAGCGGGCTGTTTCGAGCAAAAAGCAGGTGTCAGATGCCTTATAAAAAACAAAAGGCAACAAGAAGTTATGAAAACATATCAAATACGACCTAATGACCGATTTGGGGTTTTCTTTAGTTGTGAGAAAAGTCGTGTTTCGTCTTTACAGACTTTTGAGTTCTGCCTGCACTTTGTTGAGGCGGTTTTCTGCAGTGAGTTTCTCTTGAAGTATGGAGTATATTTTAGTAGATTCCACATAGTAGTCGGCAATACTCAATTCGCCGGCGCTTACAGCTTTCATGAGTGTGGCGAGGGTTTGTTGCATAAGTGCGGTGTCGTAGGTGTCAAGTTGCTGCTTTAGGTTGGTAGCTTCGGCTTGCAGGGCTTTGCGTTGAGTGTCGAGCTGGTATTGTATATTTTCGACCTCTAACTCTGCGGCACTTTGTTTGAGGCGTGCAGCTTTTGTTTTGCGAGAATTGGAGAACAGAGGCATAGACACTCCGATGAGGGGGCCGTTTGAGGCATTCTCCCTGTATTCTGTGTTGCGCCGATAGCCCAAAGTGAGTGTGGGCATCATAGATTGTTTGGACAGCTTGACCTCCTGTTCCGCTTGCTTGAGGGTGGCATTGGCCAATTGTAGGGCGGCAGATGTCGGCACGGCAATGTCTGCCTTGATGTTGGTGTCTGATGGTGGCGTGTTGAGTGACGCTTCTGAAGCCCCCAGTTTTTGCAAGGCAATTTTCAGTTGCGCAGTTTCGCCGGCGTTGCGGGCTATGTCAGACTGTATGTTCATGCTGTCGAGCCTGATGCGGTTCAGCTCCATGATGGTGGCATTGCCGCGGAGCATTTGCTTGCGACATATAGACAGCAACGAGTCGGTAGCCGTCATGCGGTCGTTGATGAGTGTGGCAGATTGAAGAGCCGTCTGCAGGTCAAAGCACAGGTTTTGTGCTTCGAGCATGATGTTGCGCAGGGCAAGGTCGCACTCTCTGTTTAGCACATCTTGCATCAAGTCGGTCGCCTTGCGTTGTGCCGTGTAGGTAGAGGGGAACTTAAATTCTTGCGACACAACCAGTTCGCTGCTGGAAATGCCGTTGGTGCCCTTGCGGAAGAAAGGACTGTATTCTACCGAGGTGACACCCAACACGGTGTTGTCTGAATGCTGCTCCATGATGGTCGCTTCGTTTGATTGGCGCAAAGCCCGCAACTGTTTGTTGTTGGCGCATATTGATTGTAGCACGGCATTGATGTCAATAGCCTTTGTCTGTGCCGCCGAACACAATGTGCCGAGGCTTGCAAGTAGTATTAGGAAGGAGTGTTTCATAGCGTGGTGTTTAGTGTTGTTTTCTGCTGTGCATCCATTCGTAGATTATGGGGATGATAAATGCGTTCAGGAATGTGGAGGTGAGCAGTCCGCCGAGTATGACTTTGGCCATAGGGCTTTGTATCTCGTTGCCCGGCAGGCTGCCGCGCAATGCAAGTGGTATCAGTGCGAGAGCCGATGTGAGAGCAGTCATGATGATGGAGTTCATGCGGTCAAGCGAGCCGGTCACGATGCATTGGCGCAGTGAGAGGGCTGTGTCGTGGGTGCGCAGCCTGTTATACTCGGCAATGAGTAGCATGCCGTTGCGTGTGGCGATGCCAAAGAGGGAGATGAAGCCTATGATGGCCGGTATGCTCAGATTGCCTGACGTAAGCACCAGGGCAAAGACACCTCCGATGAGAGCCAGGGGCAGGTTGAGCAGTATGACGGCACTTTCGCGCAGGTTTCGGAACTGTGCGTTGAGCAACAGCAGTATGATTATGATGCTGATAATGGAGGTGAGCATCAGGGTGCGGCTGGCCGCCTGCTCGCTTTCAAACTGTCCGTCGTATTCAATGTGGTAGCCCTCTGGCAACGAAATTTTCTGTCCGATGTTTTTCTGAATGTCGGTGACAATGCCGCCAAGGTCGCGTCCGCTGCAGTTGGCGCTGATTACGATTTTGCGGCTCACGTTTTCCCTGTTGATGGTGTTGGGCCCCATTGACGAGGTCACTTCTGCCACGTCGGTCAACGGGATTTTTCGACCGTCGCTGGTGTCTATCAGCAGATTGCGTATCTCCTCTGCGGTGCTGTGGTTTTGTCCGTTGCTTCTTACCACAATGTTGAAGGCTTTGCCACCGTCGTTGACCTGCGCCACGGTCTGTCCTGCGAGATTTGCAGCAACAAACTCGTTGAAGTCGGGCAATGTGATGCCTTGGCGCATCAGCATCTCACGGTTGGGCGTAATCTTGAGTTCGGGTCGTTCAATCTGTTGTTCCACGTTAAGGTCGGCAATGCCCGGAATGTCTTCAATGCTCTCTTTTATCTGGTTGCCGATGGTGAAGAGGCGGTTGAGGTTGGGGCCGAAGAGTTTGATGGCAATGTTGGCCTGAGTGCCGCTCAACATGGCATCGATGCGGTGGCTGATGGGTTGGCCTATCTCTATATTAGCGCCCACGATGACCGACAGTTTCTCCCTGATGTCGCGAAGCAGTTCTTCGTGGCTGCGTCCGTCGAGCTCAAAGGGGGCTTCAATTTCTGACACGTTGACACCCAGAGCGTGTTCGTCGAGTTCTGCACGACCCGTTTTGCGCACTACGGTCTTTATTTCCGGCACGGAGAGCAGTATACGCTCTGCTTGGAGTCCTATCTTGTCAGACTCTTCGAGCGACACGCCTGGCAGGGTGCTTACGTTGATGGTAAACGACCCCTCGTTGAAAGGTGGGAGGAATGTGCGGCCGAGGGTGAAGAACAGGCCTATTGCCACGGCAAGCAGGGCGGCGGTGATGCCGATAACACTTCTTTTGTGGTTGAGCACAACGAGCAGTGCTTTGGAGTAGTGGCGCTTGAGCCATCTTACGAGACGAGCGTCCTTTTTCTCTGTGAGTTTCAACTTGTCAGACGTAAGCAGGTAGCTGCACATCACAGGGGTCAGAGTGAGAGCCACAACGGTAGAGGCAAAGAGGGCGGTAATAAATGATATGCCCAACGGAATGAGCATTCTGCCCTCCATGCCGCTCAGGAAGAACAGTGGCAGAAAACTTGCCACAATGATGAGTGTGGAGTTGAGAATTGGCATTCGTACTTCGCGCGATGCCTCGTAGATGATCCTTGTCTTGTCTTTGCCACCTGTGGCGGTACGCAGTTTGCGCCACACATTCTCCACGTCAACAATGGCATCGTCTACCAGCGACCCTATGGCTATGGCCATGCCGCCGAGACTCATTGTGTTGAGTGTTATGCCAAACCATTCAAGCACCATTATGGTGACAAGCAGCGACAGCGGAATGGTGACGAGCGATATGGCCGTGGTGCGCACGTTGGCGAGGAAGAGGGCAAGCACTATGATGACAAACACCGAGCCTTCGAGCAGCGAACCGCTGACATTGCTGATGCTGCTCTCTATGAAGCGTGACTGGCGGAACGAGTCTGTGGAGAAGTGTATGTCTCCCGGCAGATTAAGGCGTGCATCGGCCAGGGCTTTCTCTATGTCTTTGGTAAGCTGCATGGTGTTGGCTCCGGGCTGTTTAGTCACGGTCAGCAGTACGGCGGGTTTGCCCCTTTCAGAGGCAGTGCCCAGACGTGGTTCTTGTGCGCCAATACGGATGTCTGCAATGTCGCATAGGCTTATTGGCGAGCCGTTGACGGTCTTTACCAGCGCATTGCCTATTTCGCTGACCTTGTTGGTGGCCACTATGCCACGCACTATATATTCGTTGCCATATTGGTTGACCACACCTCCGTTGACGTTGCTGTTCATGTTGCGCACGGCGGCGAGCAGTTCCTGCAGACTGACGTTGTAGTGTTTCATCTTGCCGGGGTCAAAGAGAATCTGATACTCCTTTACGTCGCCGCCAAGCACCGACACTTGGGCTACTCCTTTGGTGGATAGCAGGCGGGGGCGTATGGTCCAGTCGGCAATGGTGCGCAAGTCGAGTTGCGAGGTCTTGTCAGAGGTGAGTCCCACGATGAGCAGTTCGCCCAGAATGGACGACTGGGGACCAATGGTGGGCTGCCCCACGTTGTCGGGCAGGCTTTCTCTCACTGCCGACAGTTTTTCCGCCACTATCTGGCGGGCTATGTAGATGTCGGTGTCCCAGTCGAATTCCACCCATACAACCGAGAAACCCATGGTTGACGAAGAGCGCACACGACGCACGCCGGTCGACCCATTGACGGCAGACTCTATGGGCAAGGTTACGAGTTGCTCCACCTCTTCGGCTGCCATGCCGTTGGCCTCGGTCATGATCACCACCGTGGGCGCATTGAGATCAGGGAAAACGTCGATATCGGGATTGTGGGCAGAGTAGAGGCCTGCTCCTGTCATGATGATTGCCACAACTATGATGAGCAGTCTGTTGTGGAGCGAAAAGCGTATGATGCGGTTTAACATGGCTGTAGCGGCTTTAGTGTTCGTGGGTATGGGCGGGAATGGCATTTCTGGTGGCCGCCAGCTTTATTGTAACGGCTCCTTTGGTCACGATGCGCTCGCCGCCCTTGAGTCCGCTTGTTATCTCGGTATATTCGCCATCGGTGGCACCAAGTGCCACCTCTTGTTTGTGGTAGTGGTTGTGGTCTGTCTGTATGTAGACATAGAAGATGCCTTGTTCCTCGGTCAGTGCGGTGGCAGGAACGCTGAGCACTCCTCGGCGTTCTCCCGTGACAAGAAAAATTTCTGCATAAGCTCCGGCCACAATGCCGCCGGTGTTGTCGAGTTGAAAGGTGACTGGTATATAAGACGAAGTGCTTACGGCTGATTTGCCTGATGACATGAGCTGCCCGTGAACGTTTTTGAGGTCTATGATGCGGTCGCTGTATTGTGTGCGGAATTTGGCGGTGGATATCTTGCCCAGCTCGTTGTAGTAGCGTATGGGAACCTCTGCACGCAGGTAGAGATGCTGATTTCTGGTCACCACCATGAGTGGTGCACCCGTTTCCACGTAGTCGCCGTCTTTCACCAGACACTCTTTCATGTAGCCGGTGACGGGCGAAGTGATGGTGATGCCCTTTGGTGACGCAGCTGATTTGATGGCGTCGTAGGCAATGCGGGCGTTTTCGTATTCTGTGCGTATGGCGTTAAACTCTTTCTCGGTGATGATTTTCTCCTGAACCAGAGGCATGGTGCGGTCGTATTCGCGCTTGGCTGCAAGGTAGTTGATGCGCGTGCGTTGGGCATAGTCGCCGTCTTTGAGCTTGTCAGACGCTATGTGGTAGAGTACCTCGCCTCGGCGCAGAGCAATACCCTCGCTGATGTGGCGTGAATGGCTTACAATGCCGTTGGTGGGTGCAACGACGGTTGTTTCGTCACACGATGCGGCCACAATGCTGCCGCTGGCTTTGATGACATCGTGGAACACTGTGGGTCTGAGAATCGTTGTCTCCACATTGGCGGCTTTGGCTCTTGCGGAGTCGAGAAAGATGTCGCCTGACGAGTGTTCTTCTGCTTCGCTTTCTTCGCTGTGGTGGTCGTCGTGGTCGTGTTTGTCAGAGTGTGAACATGCGGAGAGGCCGAAAGCCATGCTTAGCAGAATGGCGGCCAAGGTTGTCACGGTCGTAAGTCTCATAGTTTTTGTTTATAAGGAAAGTTTGTTAGCTGTCTTTTGTTTATCGTGTGCAAAGATATACAAAAGCGAGTGCAACTTGGTTGCAATTATGTATGTGTCGCTTTTCCCCCAATTCGGTAGTTAGGACTTATTGAATTTTGATTGTTAGGGAGAGTAGATGCCGCTTGCTGTTTTTGTGTGTAATTGCGGGCTGTTTCGAGCAAAAAGCTGGTGTCGGGTGCCTTATAAAAAATGAAAGGCAATAAGAAATAATAAAAAGATGTCATTTACGACCTAATGACTATCTAAGTTGCACTCGCAGTGCGTTTTTCGTTGCGGTGCGCTGCAACGGTATTGTCATTCTGTGGGAATCTCTACATACTGGTAGCACCCTGCATCAGGCAGATTGTTTGTCAGTCGTGGTGTGCCGAGGCGGTCAAGGGGGTAATATTGCTGAGTAATGGCAGGGTCGGCAATGAAGCGTGCTGGTGAGTCTGCCGCAAGGCGGAAGTCGTAGATGAGAGCACTATAGTCGAAGTTTACAAAGTTGGCGGCTTGCTTGACGGTTGACTGGCGGTTTTCCCACACGTTGTTGACCACGTTGGGTTTGTCTTTTATCTCCGGAGTGTTGAGCAGGCTGTTGTAGAAGGCATAGTTGTTTGAAATGCTCTCGTTGCTGCTGGTATAGGCAAAAATTTCATCAGAGTTGTGTCCTGTGATGATGGAGTTGTAGAATGTCAGCTGTGAAATGGGGCATGCGTTGTCGCCCTTGTGGTTGGTAAACACGAGGGCATTGCCCTGGCGTGTGGAAAACGGGCTGAACCAGCCTATGGTGCAGTGTACGAATGTAGAGTGCCCGCCGGTAACGTCAACGCAGTTGTTCTCGGCATTGCTGATTTGCGTGTTGCCCACAAACACTTGGCATTGGTCTATGGTTAGGGCGTTGCGTCGCACGTTGTGAAGCACGGAGTTTTCGAGTTTCAACTTTAATCTGGACTGGTCGGCCGAGTCACACGTTATGCCATAGTTGCCCGAATGTATGTCGCAGTGGTCAAGATGGTTGTCGTAGCTCGACGATGTGAGCCTGATGCCCTGCCACTGGTTGTCGATGCGGTCGTAGGGTTGGTTCTTAAACATGTTGTCGTAGCGGTTGCCGCGAAACACGATGGGCTCTTCTCGTGTACCTTTCGCCACAAGAGTCCCCTCAACCTTTATGCCCGCATCAGAGGCAAACAACAGAGTGCTTCCGGGGGCTATGGTGAGGGTTGCGCCAGGCTTTACTACCAGACTGTCATAGACGGCAAAGGGTCGCGTGGCCTGCAGCGTGGCATCAGAGGTGAATGTCTTGCCCCTAAGTTCCACTACAGCCTGGCTATAGCCCATGACGTGCACTTTTTGGCTCACCCCGTTGGCAAGGGTGAATACGAGGTCGGCTTCGCTTATCACGGCTTGGTCATTGTCGTTGTCTTGGGCATTGAACTGTGCAAAGGCTGTGATACTATCTTTGCCGGCGCAGTCAATGCTGACAGGAACGCCCGGCTGTATGAAGTATCCGTGTACGTTTGCCAGAAAGGCATCCTTGTCTTTGCCCTCAAAGGCCACAGAGGTGATGCGTATGCCTTTTGAGGACTTGTTGTAGACGGAGAACTGTACAGTCGGGGACTCGCGGTTGATGATGACGGTGTCAAAATCAAGGGTGTCGGCCGAAAAGGCTATTCTTGCATCGGCAGGAGTGGGAAATGTCTGCTCGTCAAGACACGACGAGAGAATTAGGGTCATTGCGCATAGCAGCAGGCAGAGGCTTTGTTTCATCGTTATATGCAGAAGGGTATGTTGTGTAGATGTGCATGTCATGTGTTCGGATTAGTTCGGGCAAGACGCATCACCGTCCCGCCAAGTTCTCGTCAAACTGGGTGACATACCTATATATAACGTAGGAAACGGTTTTTTATTTTTGCTGATGGTGAGGAAAACATCATCTTACTGTTTTCTGTGT
Source organism: uncultured Prevotellaceae bacterium (assembly GCA_900557555.1). Taxonomy (GTDB): domain Bacteria; phylum Bacteroidota; class Bacteroidia; order Bacteroidales; family Bacteroidaceae; genus UBA6382. The sequence goes on from USTH01000005.1 coordinate 50,604, forward strand.
TATTTCCACAGATACGCCGCCAGTAAAACAATTGGTATGCATGCAAGCATGCCCCAAAAAACCAGGGTTTTGAATCTCGGAGTTTCAGGGGCTTTGCGGGAACAGTTAAATAGCCTGAATATGCCGTAACCGATGTAGTACAGCAATGCCACCGTCAGACTCAATGCCAAACCGATGGCTATAGGGACCAGAATGATGTACAGTGTTATCCTGATGGTATTCATGGTTGTTATGTTGTAGTGGTAGAAACCTGTTCGGGTATTCAGGTGGGGGTGCAAGATGTTGCTCTATATGCCTGTCTGATGTTGATGGTTTTGCAAGGCTCCGGCCGCTGTTTCTCATGTCGCTGAAGGCAAATATAATGTAATAAATTAATACGGAAATAATTTTTGAAGAAAAATACATGAAAAAGACACTGAAAATTTACATTCTGCCCCCCCCGAACATAATTTTTGGCATTTTTGCAAAATTGAAATGCTATACATACAGACCATACTTACGCAATTTCTGCATGCTGCTGGGGTGACGTTGCTTCGGTTCAGCTTCACCCCAAGGCGGTTACGTGGTTTGCGTATTTGCATGATATGAATTGTCGTAAGGTCACGCAAGTGCAGACAATGAATAATAAGGAGAATTCTCGGCCGAGATTTCACAATTGTAGTTGTTTTGCTCCTGTAAAGCTATAAAATAGAGTTAAAACAATATCCTAATTCAAAAGAATTACTATATTTGCGGAATAAAACAAAAAGAACGCGATTAAAAATTGCAATACTGACGTTAACAATTAAACAAACATAACTACACAATGGATAAACCTTATGTATTAGGATTGGATTTGGGTGGAACAAACTCTGTCTTTGGCATTGTTGATACCCGTGGCGAAATTAAGGCGACTACCGCCATCAAGACAAAGGGCTATGCGGATGTCGGCGGGTATGTTGATGCCGCCTGTCTGGCTTTGGAACCGGTTATTGAGTCGGTCGGAGGTATTGATACCATAAGGGGCATGGGCATCGGAGCCCCTAATGCCAATTACTATACCGGAACAATAGACAATGCCGCAAACCTTGAGTGGAAAGGCTCCATTCCACTGGCAAAGATGTTCTCTGACAAACTGGGCATACCTGTTGCAATGACCAATGACGCCAATGCTGCCGCAGTGGGCGAGATGACCTATGGGGTAGCACGTGGAATGAAGAACTTCATCATGATAACCTTGGGCACAGGTGTAGGTTCGGGCATTGTGGTGAACGGGCAACTCGTGTACGGCTCTGACGGTTTTGCCGGTGAGCTTGGCCATGTCATTGTGGACTACAGCGCTGATGCCCGCGTGTGTGGTTGCGGACGCAAGGGCTGTCTCGAAACCTATTGTTCGGGTACGGGCATAGCTCGCACTGCTCGTGAGATGCTGGTGCAAGATAGTCGTCCGAGCATTTTGCGCGAATACAACATCGATGAGATTACAGGCCTTGAGGTCACCAAGGCGGCTCAGAAGGGCGACCAAGTGGCAACCGACATTCTTGCTTTTACCGGGGCAACATTGGGCAAGGCTTGCGCCAACTTCGCCTTGTTCTGCAGTCCCGAGGCTTTTGTGTTCTTCGGAGGCCCCACCAAGGCCGGAGACTTCATCATGGAGCCTTTGCGCAAGGCTTATGATGACAACATTCTTTATGTCTACAAAGGAAAGGCCAAACTTCTGCTTTCAAAGCTCAATGGGTCGGATGCCGCCGTACTCGGCGCTTCAGCTTTGGCATGGGAACTGCCGGCCAACGACAGCACGTCCTCTCCTGTCTGATTACATGCCTGTCATTGGTTGAATGAGAGTTTTCGGTTTAACCCAAATCGGTTGTTAGGACTTTTTTTGTAAGGCCTACGTTTCAAAAAACAACACAATTACGGGCTGACACTCAGATTTGATTTCTTTTGCTTTTCGAAAGATTAAATTTTGTCACTTTATATTTCACTGGGGGGGCTTTGTTATTATTTTTGCTATAACAAAGCCCCTTTTCGTTACCCTATATAGTGTTTGGGGAAGTCCGGCCTCTAAGTGTGGTGGTCGTGCGGGGTAAGGCATAATGGAATCTGCACGCATCCCCGTCAGCACTGCAGGCACTGGCACTTGGCATGCCCGGCGCATTATCGTGTGAAAAAGACACAGCAGATGAAACGGAATGTGAGTGAACGATGATACTACTTAATACATTAATATTAATTCAAAAACTAACGATTATGAGAAAAATTTACTGTTTGGTTTGTTGACGCTATTGTCAATGACACTTTGCGGCATTGCTGCGGTGGCACAGTCTGTTACTGTAAACAACATTG